>NZ_JAVRHO010000011.1:0-132847 GCF_031846515.1 Autumnicola lenta | reverse complement strand
CCAGGATTACCTCCAGAATATTTGGAACCATTAAAGGGAATAAGCCCCGATGTTAAAGGGGTAATGAAAGGAATAATGAAAACTTTTATAGCTACAAGAGTCTAAAATTTTAAGATACCCTTAACTTTTTTGGGGCACCCAGTTGCACACCAGAAAGTGAAGAAAAAGTTGATAATTCGACGCGAGCGAAGTATTAACTGTAAAAAAGAGAAGCTCATCCAATTTAGGATAAGCTTGTAATTTTTCAGTTAATCCAAGTAAATACGGGAGTTTCCACGATTTAGGAAAATTTACCCCACAAAAAAAGCCTCTCATTTCTGAAAGGCTTTTGCAACTTTGCGGTCTGGACGAGCAGGTTACCGCTCGCATCCTACATATCTTCAAGTATCTGAGAACACAGAGATTCTCAAACATTGTATTTTCAAAGTCACTCAAAATAACTCAACAAACGTCAGCACGTTGTACTGATTTTTGTATTAAGTGGGATTGCAAATAACATTAAGATCTAATTTTCAAAGAGATTCTATTTCCTATTTGAGATAGTTTATTCCAAACATCCTTTTTATGTGTTACTATAAGTAGTGCTTTTCGACTTACTTAACTTATCTTAATTTATCAAGTTTCTTCATCAGGTATAACATGATAATGAAATTTTCTTTAGAGGAAAAAGAAGATGCTTTGTTGCGGTAGTAGTCTTTTAACATTAGAAGGGTACTCTTTTTATTTCAAAAAATGACCTTTAGAAGCAGAAATATTACAATAAGTTATACGGGAGCGTCTAAAGTTCGATTCCCGTTAGAAGCTCTTGAATTTTCTTAATCAAATTTTATAAAATCATAAATTACTTCCAACATGAAACTTATTCGAGATTTTAAAAAAATTTAAAACCTAAATTCACTCATAATCATAAGTTAAAGTCAAATCTATAAATTGATCAGATTTTATAAGATGATTAAACTTTTTCTTTAATTTGGAATACTCATTATCACCTTTCTTCACATCTTCCCTCTTAATTGTGTAGAATTCTAAGAAATTTAGCAAAATAGGATTAGTTGTCAGTCCTTTAGTATCAGAGAATTCGCTGGTCTCAAGGATAGGTTTAGCTTCTTCCCAAAGCTTTTCGTCAGTTCTTATGGTATTAAAAATTGCCCTCCACCTAGATGTCAAATGAAGTTCTTCTTCGAAAAGTTTCCTGTAAATAATAAATGTTTCAGGCATATACATGATCTCAAAGTACTCATCCTCATTCGCTCCAAATGCTTTTTCAAAAAAACTTCTTTCCGGAGGTACTATTCCTCTAGTAACATTGCTAATCGATTGAATTGCTCGTATAAATTTCTTATTCCAAAATTTACCGATGTAAGACCTGTGTTTTGCTTCTTCCCCGAACAGCGGTATATATTTCATCGGAAATGAATAAATATGAATATCTAATTCCTCTGAAAGTTCCATATTGATGTGCATTCTTTTCCATAAATCCTCAGGTCTATCTTTAAAATTAAATAGTAAATAGTTTGAAAGCCGAGTTATATTATATTTCGCTGCCAATCTAACAGCTTTTTCATATTGTTTTTTCAAACCCCAATAATCAAATGCAATTCTCAATGGATTAATTGGTATTTCACTTATTAACTTCATATTCTCGTCAGTTACATAACGAGCATCTGTACCTTGATTAAAATCTACGTATCTATTTCTCGGTGCCTTATTTCTGTAACGTTCGAATAATTCTTTTAATTCATCATATGCGACTAATAAATTTTCTTTGGTCACAGAATCAATTTTCAGTAGACCAAATTTCTCATATATGTCGTAAACTATTTGTTGATTTTCTCCTTTAACTCTTTTATTCAAAAATTCTTGTAATAACGAATAACATTTCTTTATATACGCAATATCATTATCATTTTTTTTCAAGTTACGAATAGCTATGTCCAATTGGTTTGGCTCTACAAATTTCGCACCTTTAAAAAAGCCCATATCTTTTATATCCTGAATAATTTCTGGAAATTTGGGTGATGCCAAGACGTTATTATCCATTAGCAGAAGATTTTGTTGTTCGCCATACAATTCTTTGATCTTCTCAAATTTATCTTTTGTAGGAATCTTTTCTTTATAAGTTGGTTCGAGTTTTGGAACAGAACAAAATGCACAAGTTCTGGTACAGCCTTTAGTCATAAAAGTAAAATATGCACTACCTGTAGGATATTTGTAGTCGATTTCATTTAAGATCGAATAATCTAATGGCAAATCATCTACAATAATAGAATTACCTTTGTCAAGCATACCAGGTTTATCTAATATCCCCGTCATTGCCTTTATGCCTGTTTCTTCTTCAACTTCAGCAGTTAATAGGGATGCTAAAACACCACCGACTTTTAATTCATCAATGTCTTTTACTAAACTTTTTGCATCGTGGATAGCTTCGACAGTAACTTTCCAATAGAAAGTAAAAAGTGTGGTTATATAAACCCTATCCCAAATAGGATTATCCTCATATTTTTTATTCTTGTAGTAATCTCCAAAATATTTTAGCCACATTTCGACTAATGGAACTTGACTAGTTATCTCGCTAAAATTTTCATCTTCCATTTGAGGCGTAGGCAAAAGAGCTTCACGTTTAGTTGAATGGTTTGATTTTATATACTTTGAAATACTCTTTTTTTGTCTTTTCCAATTAACCTTAGGGCATACTTCATTTAGCTTGAAGATACAATCATCTATAATTTGATTAAATATATATTGTTTTACATTGCCTTTATAAAAAACCACATTATCCCCCAACATTCTGTGATAAGTGGCAATTTTCATCAAACCTATGGGTGGATATTTGTTTTTATATCCAGGTTCAATGAGTAGTATTTGACGTTTTCTCTTTGTCATTAATTATATTTTTCAGCTATTTTCTTTTTTATAAATTCGGCTTTTCCCACCGTGAAATTTTCTTCAATAATTGTAAAAATCTCATTGACCAAATTACGTTGTTCAACATTCAATTTAGCTAAAGTTAATTGATAAGTTTGAACGTTTGACTCCAAGTCAAATTCCGTATCATTTATTTTTATTTTTAACGGACCTATAATATGTTCATATATAACTTTTAATAATTCGTTTTCAGCAGATTTGTCTTTAAGCTTTAATAACTGTTCCGATGAATATATTGCCTTGTCTTTAGAATTTAACAATTCATCTCTTTTCTGTACAATTTCTTTATGAGTGAATTGTCCGCTTTGAATACTTTCTTCATATTCTTCTAATTTAGTGCGGTAATTTTCAATATCATTTTTCCTGTTATGAAGTTGCGAAGAATCTTGTGTTAAACTTCCTAGTTTAGCAAATACGCTTTTAAGCTTTTCTTCTAATACAGATGTAGTTTTAGAATCATTGAAGTAATCTCTTCGTGCATTAGGTTTGAATTCTGAACCAAATGCATGTACTTCACCTATATAATTTAAATTTTGCCTAGATTGACCATAGAGTTTGCTAAGGGTAAGTTCATTACCAATTGTGATGTTCTCTTTTCTTAATCTTACTCCACGCTCTATATTTTCGTCTGGTATTTGATAATTCAATTTGTCTGTAATCCCAAACCAGCCAATAGCTAATAATTCATAGTCTTTATCTTGAATTGTGAAACAAGAAACGTCCAGAAGCTCTGCATCTTTTTTAGTCCCTGAGTTATTTGTTTTATAAAAAATAGATTTGTACGGTTTATAAAGTCGTCGATTATTAATGCTTAATTCCACGTCATATTCGTCTAAACGACGTTTATTTGACTGAAAAAATGCATATATCTTCTCCTTAAATTCGAATTCAGGTGAGAAAGGAATTGGAGCTACCATAGAAAGATAATCTGCAATGGATTTTTCATCTAACAAATTTTCATTCTGAACTTCCATTAAGGTAACTCTGAAATAATGAGAATCCTTATCGGTTTGCATTTTCTTGATACTAGTAATTGTACCCATTACGGTTGCTGCGTCATCTGTATTTGTCGTATTTTCAATAATTAATTTTAGCAACTTTGAATCTAAGGTTATAATACTTTTAGTACCTTCCCCATGGAAAGATGTTTCAAATATTAATTTGCCACAATATCCCAACCCCCCGAGTCTTCCAATTCCTCTAAACCCTTTTTGTTTAGAGACGTCCTTTTGGGAATTAGCCACATCCCCTAGAAAGGAGAGAACGTTTTCTGCTTTTATCCCAGTACCATTGTCTTCAATAATTATTTGCCCCTTGCTTTCATTTATTGCAATACTTATCCTACCCTCTGACTTATCAAATAATAATTTTTTTTCTACAGCATCATCTATGGCGTCCGCAGAGTTCTGAACATATTCTCTGTATACAATTCGAGCATCTTCATACATCCCAAGAGTAAGTGTCTCTATAACATTTTTACCAATATGTGGTTTGATCTCATTCATAACCATCCATATTTAAAGATTCTAAAATGATTTTTTACTTCCGTCGGGACTTTATTAATGTCATATTCATCATGAGCGTGAAAAATATTGTTGCTCGTTACTCTAAAAACAACATAAACGTCATTATAATAATCATAACTGTAATAACGTTCATTACCAAACATTACATCTAAACGATTATCAAGAAGTTTTTGAGCAGTTTTGTTTTCCAAACAACTTAGTTGGCTTACAAAACTATCTCTTTCATGGGAGTCTGAAACTAGCCAAGCATTTTTGTCTTTATATTGAGATAAGTCATGTTTAGGCGTTTTATGTTGAAATTGAAGTGTAAGTTGTTTGAAAAGTTCAGTTAAATCATTGTCTCTGTCTGCAATGATAGCGGCGTGTTCAAATTCAATATTGTCAGACTCCGTCTTTAATATGTTTGTGTTATTCCAGAAATACTCGAATGAAAAATACACTCGATTTTCATTCTCATTGTTATGACAATAAGAAATTAAAAGATTTACTTCGCTTTTTAAATCTTCAGTAAAATGACTCTTTACTTGATTTGGTGCAGATTTAACTCTTTTATAAACAGAACCATTGTATGACTTATTATCTATTTTTGAGAAAAAAGTACTAATTCTATTTGCAAGAGCCCATAGACTTCCTTTAGTTTCAGAATATGGAAACTCCGATAAAATCAACTCCAAAAGTTCGTCACTTAACAAAATAGGATATTTCTCTAAATTTGAGATAAGATTTGAATATGAATCTAAAACACTAATATAATGATGTGAATTGATGCGGTAGTCATTTTTATCCCACACAATAGTGGACGGATCTATAACTGCAACAAACCTGGCCCTATCCATTCTTTCTTCTTTTTTTTATCTGAGCTTTAATAATAGAATCCATTTCCTTGGCTGGTTGTTCAATAAAGTCTTCTGGATAATAATTTAATATGGTGCCAAAATCGTCTAACTCTAACTTTCTAAAAATCCCGTTCTCAATAAAGGTTAAATTAATGATGTCATCCATATTGTTTGATTCATCCTCAGCAATTCGTCTTCGCATACGGGTAATGAAATGGCTACTATGTGTTTCCACAATAACTTTTTTATCAATTAGAGTAAGGCTATAAAAAAAATCGTAAAGTAAACTCTGTATTTTAGGATGCAAATGAATTTCGGGTTGTTCAATAATTAAAATCCCCTCTTTAGGCATAAGTAAGCCTTGTACAACTATTGGTAATACTTGACTAACGCCATAACCTACATGCTTAATATTTACTTTTAGTCCATTATTATCCTCTAGATAAATTTGATATGAGTCTTCCTTTTTTTCAGAATAAACTTTTTTTGAAATTTTAAATTGGTCACAAAGCCAGTAATTAACAGCTTCGAGTAGCGTTGTGCTTTTTTTATCAATTTGATTAAAACTATAAGAGTCTACTTTTTCATTTTCAAAATCCTTTAAGATTTGTGCGGTGTATTCACCTGCAATACCGACATATCTACTAGATAATGATTCTTTATAAGCTATTTCTGGCTTTTGTCTTATTGGACCGATATAATAAAAAGAGTTAAACACATTCGTCAAACCGTCTTTTATCCAATCTATTTTGAACGGGTACTTATCGCCAGTTGTATCTGTTAAAGTTTGTGGAATCATTGCAGCAAAATCAATTGAACCCCTAAATTCAGTTTTATCTAAGGCCTGAATAAATGTTGAAGGGTTAGACACTTCTGCTTTGCTTGCTCTTTCAGTTTCGTTATTAATTTTTAAAAACCATGAATTACCCTCTTCTGCTTTTAAATCTAAAATAAAGTCAGATACAAATATCCTTTCATCCCTCATTTGAAAACCAACATCTACACTTACTTCTTTAGTATTGATGTAATTTGGTGGAATTGTTACTTCCTTAGGATCTAAGACGATAGAAAACAAAATTTTATTATTCTTATTTTGATTAAAAACTATGTCTTTAAATTCTCTATTTTTTATTGAAAGGACACTTTTGGTTGAGCTATCTTCTAATGTTTTTTTTATCAATAAAAGCATTTGCACAAATGATGATTTCCCAGAACTATTTGTTCCAGAAAGAACTGTCATTGGTTTAATTTCAAAATTGTGAACTTTTGAAATCGATTTGAAATTCTCAATTGATATCTTCATCTTAGTTCCTCTTTTATTTTATCTTTTAATAGCGAAGCTAAATCTGGTGTGAGTACAATATCAACAACTCCAAATATCCTTGACACTAATTTTCTATCCTTTCGGCTGAGAGTAGTTATATCGTCAGTAATGAATTTCGATTTGCCGCTGTCTTTTATTTTTACTTTACTTATATCCCTATTCTTTGCCTTTACAACATTTTCAAATACCTTCGACTTTGAAGTGTCGGTAGACGATATTTTTTCTTTTGCTTTTTTCAGTTCTGCTTCTGCTGATGCAGCCTTTTCCTTCTTCTGCTCAAATTTGTCTATAAAATTAGCCTTCTCTTTTTCATCAGTAAAACCCCCATTTTTAGATTTTTCTTCAAAAACCTTAGTGAAGTCGACCAAATCATCTATTTTTTTTTGACTATTTCTTACCCTTGACGAAAAATGATAGAGGTTATGTAATTCAACAAACTTTATTTTAATAAATTTTTCAAACTCTTTGAGGGTTTTATTTTCTGTGAAATAATCTCTACGCGAATTTGGAATTAGTTCTGGACTAATTGCGTGAACTTCGCCGAAAAAGTATTTAGTTCCTCTTGATTCTTTGAATAGTTTGGATAAGGCCTCTTCTAACCCAATCTGAATATTACCCTTTCTAAGTCTCAAGCAACGAGCTGTATTAATAGCAGGCAGTACTTTAGTAAAATTCGAAACTGCATACCATCCCCATGCTAAAAGCTGATTATTTGAATTACGAATTTCATAAGTTTCAATATCGTGAATCTCATCGATCTTTTTTTTGTTTTGAGTATCACCTGCATAAATACTCATAGTATAAGACTTGAGAACTTGATTTTTATTTACATAGATAAGGTATTCGTCGATATTAAAATCAAGCTCTCTTGCTTTATCGTAAACTTTATCCTTAAAAAAAAAGCCTTTAGAATAAGGAACAGGCGCAACCATCATTAGATAATTATATATATCGTCCTTATCTAAGAGGGCTTTATTTTTCACTCCTTGTAAAGTAACCTTGAAATAGTGCATCTCACTAGATTCTTTTTCTTCTCGGAAAGTAGTTACTTGGTCTATAATTATTGTGGCATCCTCTTTTGTACTGCGATTATTAATAATTGATTTTAATTCCTGTGCATCCCAAGTAAGATAGGTTTTCACGTCCTCCCCTTTAAAGCTTGTTTCAAAAATTAATTTATCTGCATAAGCAAGTCCACCAAGTCTACCTATGCCTCGAAACCCTTTGTTTTTAGTTCTATCTTTTGTAGATTTTGCAATATTTTTTAAGATTGACTGTACTTCATTTCTGGATATCCCTGTTGCATTGTCAGTGATGCTTATTAATTCAGATGTAGGTTGAATTACAATTTCAATTCTGCCATCCCTCAAAGTTTCAAACAATCCATCTTCAACGGCTTTGTCTATCTGATCAGCACTATTTTGTATGTATTCTCGAAAGATGAATCTCGAGTCTTCATACATCCCTAATGTCAGGGACTCAATAACGTCTTTACCTATTTTAGTTTCAATTTTAGCCATTCGGGAATTGTTTGTAAAGTGGTCTTGGAAATTTGATATTTAATAACGAACGGAAAACAGGATGTTCAATTATGTATTCGCCTGGGTCAAGACGTGTCATCATATTTTTGTAAACATTGGGAACGAACCTGTAATCTCCTTTTGAAATTTCTATGGCATTAGTCCTCCCATAAGCATGAGTCGCACAATTTCCTTTTACCCTATCGTGAATAGCGCTCTTGAATTGCTCTACCGAAAACAGAATTATACCCAATGAACGACCTCGCTCAGAAATATCAATAATTTGCCTTAAAATGGGCGAGTTTTTTGGTATGTCCTTAGAGGCATATTTATTTAGCTCGTCAATAAAAATTACAATCTTTGAAGGAATATCGTTCTCATCCCTTTCTTCTTGACCAAGTTTTAGATCGTAAATCGCCCTGATCACATCACCAAAAACAAATGCCTGAGTATCTTGGTCAAGTTTTGCAATATCTATAACATGAATATCATTTTTTTGAATGCTTTTTATCGAATCTCTGAGTCTTACTTCACTTTTTTCCGGGACAACTCTTGGATTGAAAATTTCATTGTTTAAGGCTTTGGTCACTATTCTTTTAAACTTCCTCCAACTCATTACGGATATTTCCTTATCTCCTTTCTGCCCAGATTTTGTATATTCTCCAACTTTATTAATAAACTGTCCCCAAGTTGTAATATCCCCAAATCCTCCTTGCCCTGTTAATATGAAATTTACTATTGATTCCATTGTACCAGTAGAATCCTCTACATTTGAAAACAGTAAATCCAGACTTTCTTTATCATCTTCAAAATTATATTTGTATCTGAAACCTTTATCCAAATCAACCTGTGTATTTATATCATCACTATTACCATAACTATGTGTTTTAGATTTTGAATGATTTGAAAAGGGATAATAATATTTTGCATTTTTAAAAGGTTCAGTATTCAATCCTAACATTGAAGTGTATCGCTCTTTTTCATCTATGTCTAAATCTTCATTTGGCTCGTCGATTGCTAACAAATCCCTTCCCTTTACATTGAACATAACAAAAGCAACTGAATCATTTCCATCCCCTTTAGATAAGTATTCATCTTGTATAGCTTTCATTAAAAACATTGTATAAGAGGTCTTTGCAGCCAATCCTGAGATTCCGGATATATTTAAATGGGCTCCTTCTGGACCTATCAAGAACTGAGAATTAAAATGAACAGGTAAAGTAACTTTATCTTCATCTCGGTACATTTCCATATACCCACAGATTAGTGGATTTTTAATTTTATCCAATCCTAAAGCTTCAAGTACTTCGGATTGTTCAGCTAGTCCAACTTTACTTCCATCTAGAACAGGTGTATAAATGCTTTTATTATTTCCTAAAACTTTTGCTTTAACGAAATTCATTCCTATGCGATGCATATTTGGTTCTGTAGAGACATCTCCAAAATCACTTGAAATAAAATTACTCAAGTAGCTTGCTGAATCAGTAATATGGGATATTTCCTCGATTACTCCGTAAGAAATGGACTTATCAATATGCTCAACTTTAACTACATCAAATGGATTTAAGATTCTTTGTTTATTCGTCCAGAAGTAAAATTCATCGATTGTAGTTGGTTTCTTTTCCGTAGCAGCTACCTTTCCTATAATTTTTTTCATATATTATTAAAATAAATTTATAAAATGCATATCGCTTAAATATTGACTTTTGATATATGATTCTGTCAAATGAATTGGATAAAGATGTTTTGCCCATCGGTCGTCTTTACCATAGCAAACTGGATTTCGTTCGTTAATTATATTTGCACTTATTAAGTCTATTTCGTCTGAATCTAAACCTTCCTCCTCTTGGATTTCTCGTACTAAAATCTTTTCGATTTTTAAAATGCCATCAAAAGGGCTTAAAGTATCACGTAGTCTCAAATACCAAACTGCAAATTTCACGTCCGGTATCCTTTCCGTTTGATACATAAAAGCAGGCGTTCTATGAAAGCATTTTAATTCCGCAATTCTCCTGGAAATATCTTTTACATCATTTGATAGTGCCTCGGGATTAAAAGCTTTTGATATACCCACAACGCAATCATAATTTGTTTTAACTACAGACAATTCTCTAGCTTCACCACTTTTCATATATTCGAGAGAACCGTCTTTTATTAAAAAAGATTGGTCATTTAACTTTTTGGCTTTAACCAGATCAAATACTACCTTTTGCTCCAAACCAACCATTTCATCTTGGATTTTCGCAACACCTCTATCTTCATATTTATCATTTTCTTTGAGAAGTTTACTACTGTATGGTAGAATTTTACTGATTTTTAAATTTTGTTTAAGCAGAATATCCTGTTCATTTAATTTTTTAATGAGATTATTAAAAAATAAACCACTATTTCCAATTCCCTCTTGGGCATTAGCATTCTCCGGAATTGATATTACTAGAGGGTTTTTTAAGTTTACAGATTTGAAACTGTGTTTATCTTTCCTTTCACAAACTGCCACCCCAATTTGACCTGCAATTATAGGATAAAGTCTTTTTCCATACGCAATATCATCAACTTTGTAGGTACGACGAGAACCGTCAAGAAAATATTTAAATAGTGGTTTGCTTTCTATTGCAAGTTTATCCGCTAGAATTTTTAAAGATTTGGGTTTTGTTAAACTCTTATCCGTTTCCCCTTTCTTTTTAACTTGAATTCCTATTTTATCATCATATTCAATTTTGGGAATCTCAATAGATTCAAAACAGTACTTATAAGATTTATAGTTTTTTCCGTCTGTTTCATCGGCAATAAAATCTAAAATTTTTTTCATAAAATTAACTGGTTCTAGCGAATCGCAATTTAAGCTCAAAAAATTTAAATATCCAATTAACCCTGACAAACTCTATTGAACTATATATGGATCATATCTACTTCTCTTATTATTTGCTAATCTAACAGATTTTCAATCCTTAAGAAAACATGTGCAGCATTTGGGTAAATTAGATTGACTTGATCTCTTATGCCTTAGCAGGTTCTTCGTCCGTAAGGGAATGTATCTGTAAGGAAAATAATTTCATTTTTGTGTGAATAATACACCCTACACTATGTTACAGGAAATTAGAGTCCTAATTGGACTTACAGGTGATCATCCATAGAGCGCAGAGAGGGCACAGTTCAAAACAGAAAGTTGCCGAAGGTAGAAAAATAGGTAGAAGAAAGGCTGACTTTTGTCTAACCCTTCTTCTCATTTTAATAAAATTACTATAGTAATTTGAACCATTAAATGTCCCTGTAAGAAAAAAGAACGATTTGTTACGGTACCCATACCTTTCGGATGGAAAAGATACCTGCTCTTAGATTAATATCCACCACTTTTCATTACCCACCAAACAACCTGGCAAACTTCAGAAAAGAAGGGAAAATAACCCCTACGACAATCGAGGTACTTTTAGGTCGAACGACATCGGTTAAGAAACCTAAGAATAATCTGTAGTTCTTATTCTTTTAATTAATTATTCGTATTAGAGAGTACGGGTTCTTAAGAATGGCTTACGCAGGACAATCAGGTAAAAGCCAACACGGACTTTCGTTTTGAGACCATTTAGCATTGTTCTCATAGGTTATGCACATTCTTCCTATTTCTTATTTAATTTAGGTTCTGCATTTGTGACTTCTTTTATATGTGCTAACAAGTGATATTCTAACCTACAAATATCTCCCATAATCCTTAAGTCCTTTGGAGTTCGAGTTAGTTTATTCACATCACATTTAAAAGCTAAACTAACAATATAAAATTTCTCAAGATGATTACAATCTGAAAAAGCAATTCCTTTAGAATTCTCTTTGTAAAAACGCATTCCGGCACTATGGCTGCCATTTTTCTCTATTCCATTTAAAAATTGTTTAACTCGGCTTGTTAGCCCTTTTCTTGCATTGCTCATACCTACGTAAAAAATATCACTTGGTTGAACTATTTGTCCATTAAGATCTTTGTGCGTAAAAGCTAAAAGATATATTCCAGGATAATTTCCATCTTCTATATTTTTATAATTCTCAAGAAGCGGTTCCCATTTCTTATTTAAAATTTCTTGGATTTTCTCCTTCATAAATTAGACCTCATTCTTAGTTCAACTTTTCACATTCTGACTAACGTCGAATTTTGTTATTGATAATCAATTAGTTGCAAATATCCAATTCAATCTTAATTTCTCATGGTCTCTGCCTCTTTTCCTAAACGTTACCGAAGAAATTAACAGAATTCCTTCATATGGGGAATTATGTAGAACGTACTGATAAAGGCACTGGCATATTTATTTCTATTCTAGGTTGTTACGAATCTAGCCGTTTTTTTTATATTAAAAAATTTTCTGTCTATACTGGCTTTTAAGATCGTTAGTGTTTTCTATAGAAAAATCTCGTCCTTCTTCGGAAGTCTTCTTATTTTCCGTGGCGTTCGAGTATAAAAAACTATACCTATAATATAGAGCCTATTCTTCAAGTATTAATTAATGGCATTATAGGTCTCCAGTTCCCATTATGGTCCTTTTCCCTGTTCAAATCCAACTCAACTTTTCTTTTAATGAATGTACACGTAACCACTACTGTTTGGCTCGTGCAATAACCATTTCTATGTTCGTACATCTTAAGTAGTCTTTCCTGATTCAACTCTTTTGTCCAATTAGTAATAGATCCCACAGAGACACCCATCTTTGCTGCAGTAGTCTCTCTTAAGGCAAAATAATCTCTGAACCCTCTACTAATGAAATTGTATACTCCCCAAAGTAGTTTTGCTCCTGTATTTACATTAGATAAGGTATAAAGATCGAAAGGCAGCAAAATCTGAGCTTTATCATCCTCTAAGAATTCTAAGGCTTTTTGAGTAAGAAAATATTTTCTTCCATTCTTCTCTAATAGTCTCTGTTCTATTAAGACTTTTCTTGAACTTCCCACAATATTGGGATGTAGTTTAATCAGTTTACCGACTTCTTTATGACTGTAGGAATTGTAACCAAGTTTACCATTGAGAGAAAAATCTAAGCCTAAAATGTATTTCTGATTGAGAGTAAGCTTGGAAGTTAAAAGTCTTCCAGGAATTGATAAGCTCAGTTGCTTATCCTTTTTAGTAGGATGATAGTTGTGCATAGTTTTAATTTTTTGAGAAAAGGGAGGTTCAGCCGCAAATTGACACCTCCCTTTTTTATTTTACACTGCAACTATCCAGCGATATCTACCAATACCCACCAATCTTGTACTCCAATATCATTTACTTGACCAACTTTAATAATGAAAAGGATTAGAAACCACCAATCTTATATTCCAATTCCACTCATCTTGTACTTCAAATCCACCAATTTTGGTCTTATAAAGAAGAAGCTATAGAATAATTGAAAGAAAGGATATATATTTTTGAACAAGTCAAAAACATATATAAAAAGAGTAAGTGAGCAACTTGTTGTCAAGTGCTGCGCACCTGCCAACGGTCAGTTACTCACATTTCAATTTTTTAAAAATTAATATTCTTCTGCCAAGATTAAAGTGAAGTAATTATATTCTTGACTGTATTTACCGGAGTCTAACATCGTTTTGCTTAGCTGATCGATAGCAAACACTTTACAGTCATGTTCGATGCAGTAGAACGTTTGCAAATAGTCTATTCCGTTGTGTTGCTTGACAAGCCTTTTAAGGAAGGTAAAGATTTCTGCTATTTCTTCATTTCGAAGAGTATTTCTGACTCCACTGCTCAAATAGAAGCATCCATTGAAGAAGTAGTCTCCTCCTTGCTCCGGCATATGATATTCCAAATTACTCTTGAACTCATAATGGCTTATTAAGTAGCCAAATCCTTTTTTTGAGTATCCGAGCCTATTGCCTATTTCTATGTTAGAAATCTTCTTTTCTCTAAGTTTGAAGTACTGTAAATAATCCAAATATGTCTTTTCTGTTGCTTGAATCTTCATGACTGAATGTTTTTATAACATTCAGCCCAATAATCCAGAGATACAACAGTGGTATCTTTTTTAAGTAATTTTAAATGAATCTATTAGCGAACAACTGCATCCACTTTAAGATGGTTGGAAATTGGATTTTTCCACGCAAAGAAGAGCGACAAATTACCTTCTGGTGTAGATGATCATTTGTGGTTGAGATAATGCCATAGATCCTTTTAAAAAAGGATTAGCAAATCTAGAAGAGCAAAAGAATAACTGTTGCTTATCTACTAAGTTAGGCGGTGCTTTATGGTCGCCAAGTACCTACGCAGTCATGAATGCAGCTTGCAAAGAGGTTACGACGTATTTCTTTCTACAGCTAATCAGCCAAAGTTTCTTTGAGTGTGTTCCTCTTTAAAAAAAGACACTGAAAGAAACTTTTTTATTTGAAAAGGGGCTGTAAAGCAGGATCAATCTCTTCGATGTCAGCCGGTTGTTTTAATTCCGTGTTAGAATTCTTTAGTAATTTTTTGTCCTCATGGTCGGAAGTGAATTCTTCAATGTTATTTTCAGAAGCCACCCATATAACCTGACCAAAAACCCCAACTCCACACAGTAAGGTATCATCTTTTTTACTGGACCTTATTGAGGATGTTGTAAAAAAAAGGAAGTTATCAATATCCATTTTGTAACCGACAACCGCCCCAACTAAAGATCCCATTGCGACCGTGAAGAGATCGGCCTCCCCTTCAGAAGATAGATATTCAGAGATAACTTCGGAAGCTTTTTCTACGTGTTTCTCCTTTCCCGGATTGGTTATAAATGCTAACAGAAGCACAGCTGCAATTAATATGTAATATTTCGAAAACTTCATTTCAATATTTTATAAAGATTATTAGAATATTCCTAGCCACTTTAGGGTTTTGCGATTGGCAACAATCCTCCATCCAAATGGAGATTCTTCTCCTTTTTTCAAGCTGTAACTGTCAAATTCATCTGTAAGTCGTTTATTCCTGTAGAAATAGAACCTCAGATCTTTGGGCGAGGAAAGTTGAAAAACACTACCTAGTATTCCCAGTCCGATAACGTGCAATTTTTGCGTTTGTGTGGATTTGATGTACGAGATTGAACAGAAATGGTAATCTGTTATTTTCATTCTTGTAGTCAAAGCATGGTCTAAACCGTCAAATATTGGTCTGGCGTCCGAATTTTGTACAGAGGCTTGAGCTGCAGTATTTAAAAATAATTCTCTGTATTCACTCTGATGTTTATTCAAGTCTGGATTCAGGATAAACAATAATGGTAGAAGCGCCAAGGGAATGGCGAATAGGTATTTTTTTTGCATACGACTCAACCTCAAAATCTACCAGTCCCAAATAGAAGTTTATACTACAAAAAAGCGTGGAACTGTAGCTTACTGTAGTTGAAGGCACCGCCAAGTACCCTACGCACAAATAAACACAGCCCACGCCGTAGCGTGAGCGTCTGTCTATTTAACCTGTGCGTGTTTAAAAATTGGCGGTTTCTCAACTACAAGTATAAATAGCTAACGCTATCACTTCAATATTTTAATCTGTAGTAAATGTACCATTTATTTCAGAAAATTTAACAAACTGAAGCCGGAAGTAACTTCCGGCTGTTTAGTAATCTTTAAATTGACTATGCTGTCATCTGAAAAGTGTTCCAGTGCTCTTCTAACATATTGGCTACTTCATCTTCAGTGACCTTTATGTATCTCATAAAGGTTTTCTCCGATTTATGTCCTGTGATTTTCATAATACTTATTGTCGGAAATCCCTGCTTATAAAGATTGGTGGCAAACGATCTTCTTGCACAGTGTGTACTGAGTAGTTCCCATTTCACGAAGGTCTGCTCTACCCTTTCCACTCCATGCATTCGAGATCTGATGATCGTTTTATCCATTCCTGCCATCTTGGCAATAGTTTTAAGCTCTCTGTTCACGAGCATATTGCTATATGCATGTGGAAGTTTTCCGCTGTATCTCTCAATAATTGACTGGACAATAGGATGAAAGGGAATAACTACATACTGGCCTGTTTTCTGTGTTTTTATTCGCAATCTGCCATCTCTAATGTTCTGCTGATTGAGTTGCTTAAAGTCTCCAAAGCGCACTCCTGTATAACATGCTATAACGAACAAATCCCTTATCTCCTTCAGTTTGATATCGTGATCAAGGTTTAATTCGAGCAGTTGTTGTATTTCCTGCTCGTTCAAATAGATATGCGACACTTCTTCTTGAAGTACTTTAAAGCGCTTAGTTTTAAACTCTAAGAATTTATTATAGCCACGTTCTGTTGCTGCGTTGAGAAAGGTTTTGAGCGTCTTGATTATCTTACCAAATGTATTGTTTCCCGCTCCACGTTCTTCAATATGATATTGCATGATGTCATAGTAGAAATCCAAGGTGAAACTTTGCCAAAACAATTCCTTAATTCGGCGGTCCTTCTTATAAAGTTCTAGTAAGTGAATGAAATCATTGTAGCTGCGAATAGTAGAAGGTTTCTTAGTTCGCCTGCTCTCTTCTATAAAATCATTTTTAAATTGTTCCCAACTGACATGATGAACTGGTTTCCCCCGTTTCCCCTGTTTCCCCTCGGTAGGGTTCTTTCCAAGCTCATACTGTGATCTGACAAAAGATGCTGCAGGCTCTATATCATCATAAAGTGCCTTGTGCACGATATCGTCAAATTTCTGTTTAAACTTGGTAAGAAGCATATTTTTAGAAGTAAATCCTTTCTCGGATTTCTTTACTCTTTGATTGACCTTGTCCCAATTCTTCGGATCTACAGAAAGTCCGGTTGAAAAATACATGGTTTGCCCTTTATGGGTATACCTAAGCAATATTAATGTAGATCCGTCCTTATTGACAGAGCCTTTATTTTGTCTTATAATTAATTTTATAGTTGCCATTGTTTTTGTTTTATAGACTGTGCGATATAAATAACTATGAGGTATAAAGTCCCCGTAAATATTTGGTGATAGCAAACATTTACAGAGACTTCCTTTTATTTTAAATAATCTTTTTAAAGTGGCCTTTAGTAGGGTTTAGTAGAAATCCTTGATCGCGGAACTGATAAACCCATTTCTGTGCAGTACGAACCTTTATTCCATTCTCCTCTGCAACTTTCTGCGATTGTGAAAATGTAAATTCATTGTCAAGTTCGTAGAAGTATTCTAGCTTTTTTCCTCTAAAGGAATCCTCAATCTGACCGTTTTTCATCATTTTAAGGGTATCCATCACATTATTTAAAATAATGTCTGAAATAGAAAAAGCTACACTTAAATCTAGATCATTTACTAAGTTTGAATTGTTAAACTTCTCCTGTAAGTCGAGCTTTCTAAGCGTACTCAGGATAATAGCGATCTTCACTGTAATTGCTCCAAGCCTTATTACTGTGGCTCGTACGTCTAAACCAACAATGCTCTTTGCCTGCTGTAGTCTTGCTCTGAAGTGTTTGTCAAATTTATCCAACTGTTCCTTGGACAGTTCAAAGACAATAGGATCTTCATAACTTTCAAGTTCTATAAAGTAGTCAAGCACCTTCTGCGCGTGACCTGCGAAATATCCTTCATAATCAAAGTCATCAATATCCAATGCATCCTTCCATCCCAAGTCTGAATGAAGTATATAGGGAATAATTCTACTGAATAATCCGTTTTCTGTATCAGGAATTAATCTGAAAAATTGTCTTGGAGTTCCTGATTGCAGCATTGAAAGTCTTCCTTCGGGAACAATTAAGTGTTCACGATTGGTTTTGCGCATAAGGGTGATCGGCTCCCCTTCATAAGCCTTTCGTAGAAGCGGACTGATAGTAGTATCCGATCCCTTAGCACTTTCTACCATAGTATCCATTTCTGTGTCAAAAACAAATCCAGTTCCATTATTCTCAAAAAGCTGTAACACCAACATCGGAGGAGTGATATCTGCAGGAATACTGAAGGTTTCCAATTTAGGTTTAGGTCCTACCTCGGAATACTTTATACCACCTTTATTATACATTTCTAATCGCTCTTCATATTCGTCCATTTTAAGACGGCTTTCTCTAATCAGCATTTGGTCAATCTCTTTCACAATTCTGTTCGGCCATTTAATTAAACCTTTTCCTGAAGCAGGATTTCCAATAATAGCTGTAAACAGATTGGTGTACAGTTTATCATTACGGAATCTCCCAACAACGTTTCTAAATACACCTCCAAAAATTGTTATGAAGGAAATAATTTGCATTTCAGAAAACTCCCTGTCAAACGGGTGAGCTAGCTTCTTAAGCGTTTCCGGTAGATCCTCCTCCTTTATAGAAACCGGTAAAGGAAAGGCTAACTGATCATCTGGATCTTCCTTCACCTGTTCTTGAGGATATTCCTGTTTAGACTCCTCAAAAGAACCTAAATTCTCATCTTTGCTTTCCTCAGCCTCGCTCTCACTATTATCTTCAACAGTAGAATTTACTGCCTGGGGGGAAATGGGGGAAACAGGGGAAAGAGCAGAGAAATTGGTATTCCCCCCTGAAAGAAGTTCAATCAGTTCTTCTTCAGGAAGTCCGAGAGTAATCCAGTCACAAAGGTCTTTACCTCCTGCCTTTTTGAGTTTCTCAGGCCATTTCACGACACGAATATAAAAGTCTTTTTTGTGTCTCTCTTTGAACTTTTTTGCAGACTTCCTTCCCGTTTCGTCATCATCGTATGCTATAACTAGTTCGAAATTATTGTGATTTGCATCTCTGATATCTTCTAGATACATCCTCCCATCTTCAGGAATAAACGTACTAGTTTCAGAGTTGAGGCAAATAGCATTAAAGCCAAGCGAACCAGCTTTAATCATATCCTTTCCACCTGCACAAAATACAACCTGAACTAAATCATCTGTCGGTTCGTTTTTTACCTCATGGTAAAGTTGTTTTAAAAGGCCTAAACCGCCGAGATAATCCCTTGGATAATCTCCGATCCATTTGTGCTTATATTCCTTCGCATACGGCTTATACACCTTTACTGAACATTTAAACTTTTGACCAATGAAAACTTCATGGTCCTTCTTCATAATCCTGTAGAATTTATCTTTCTCTTCAGAATAAAAAGTGTAACTTTTAAGAAAAACAGAATTGAATCTCTTCAGGTCCTTATAATTAATTTGAATTTCTTCTAAGAAATTCATTTCAGCATGCGCCAATTCATCCTCGGACATTTCATCAATGTCAAAATCAATTCCTTCTGGAAGTTCAACCTCTTCAACTATCGAATCTTCTTTCTGTAAATTCTTATATTGATCAGGAGATCCAATTTTTAAAACTTCATGTAAGGCTTGAATAAAGCCGAAATCAGGATTAAGTTGCATACACAAGTTTATGGCATCACCATCGTAGTCCGGATCACCATAATCTTTAATGTAGTACTTACCTTCTCTGTCGAAGCATTGGAGCGATGGATTCCTCTCACCCCTCAAATGATTTCTGATAGGCTTAGACCTTCCTCTTTGAAAAGCATTTTGTTCTAATTCTGGAAAAATGTGCATAATATAGTTAAGTCCTCCGTTAGTCTTCTCGAAGACCTCTTGTTTTGTTATTCTCATCTTGAGCATTTTTAATAATAAACTTCATTGCTGCCTCTGGCTCAAAGCGCACCGCATCACCAATTAAAACTGTAGGCATTCCTTGCTCACGAAGTTTTCTAATGGTGCTGGGCGACACTGAGAGCTGATCGGCCAATTCCTTAGTATTAATGAGTAGTTTTTGACCATTGGCAGTGTTAGCTAATCTTCCCTCCAGAGACTGCATTATGGTAGATTCCAATCGTTCAACAACCTTGGCGGCCACCTTATCAATGATTAGGTCGATAAACGGATTGTAATCGTTTGGTTTGAAACTCATTGTCTTCAGGAATTTTCATCGAAAATAAAGGCAATGAAGAAGCTCCGAAATTGGTATTTTTAAAATGTCGTGATTTGGAAAAAGAAAAGCCCTTAGAAAGAGGGCTTTTATGAATAGAGGGGAAAGAAATTATTTGAAAATGTCGTTACTTCTTAAGGATCTTACCTGTTATTTGAAGTATCTCCATCTCTTCCTTAGGTTTTAATTTTTCAGAAGTTGCTTTTCTCAGCGTACTGGGATTTACCACTCCTCCCTTGATTAAGAAGCAATTGGATGCTATATCATAGAAACCATGATTTTTGGAAGTATAAATCTTTGGCTTTAACCGTCTCAAGAAGAAGTTTAACGTATTGTAGTTCTTAAGCCAATCAATTTTTTGACTCTCTTCCAAAAAAGAGCCACTGAAGATTCGCAGAAAGGCCGCAGGCGAGATGTCTTCAGTAATATATCCAGCCTTCTTTAGTTCTGCTCGAATTAAACCAAATTTTTCATAATTCAAATCTTCTACTTTATAAGAGTTGTAGGGGGCGTCTTTCAAACTTTTCAGATAGTTTATCAGCCTGTAATAGAATCCCGCATAGAATTCTCCGTAGAAGTCCATGTGTCCAAATAAGTCTTTTGGATTCGGTGTCTGAACTGTCCGGTAATCCCAGTCCCCGGTTTGATGATAGCTTTCTATAGACTCTTGAATGAAATTAAGTTCTACAGATCCGTGGTTGGTTTCGTTCAATGGAGGTATGAGCTTAACTGTTAACTCAGGAGCCTTCATGAAATCTTCTTCTATAATTACTGTTGTATCCTCAAAACCATCAATGTTTCCGTAGAGAATGTTTTCATAAGTGGTGATATGCTTTGAAATTTCGGATCCCCTATTTGAAGATCTTCTAAAGGACTGAATCAAGAAACTCTTTTTGATCTCAAAACGATCATCTAAAATTTGATTAAAAATTTCCCTTTGCTTCTGTTGAACTTTTTCTTTGTCTTCAGGTGAAATGTAGTCCTTTTCATAAAAGATATTACTCGCGATATCTGTGAATGTTATAGTCCCGTTTAGCCAATCTTGGAAGGAATATCTATATTTAGAGTCCATTACAAAGTTTTAAGAATCAGCATTCTAGGATGACAATGTACTGAATTTGTTACTGCATAAAAAAACCGCCTAGCTATCTTATTGATTACTAAGCGGTTACTTAACTATTCTTGCGGTCTGGACGAGACTCGAACTCGCGACCCCCTGCGTGACAGGCAGGTATTCTAACCAACTGAACTACCAGACCGTTGCTTTATTGCGAGGGCAAATATACAGCCGTTTTGCAATCCTACAAACCTTTTTTTGCTTTTTTTTCAGAATAATTTAAACCCATCAACCAATCTTTTGTCTTTCAACAAGATAAGTCGTCAGAATTTTTTCGAGATTTTTATTAATATCCGCCTGCACATACTGGATCTTATACCTGGCGCATTCCAGTTTAAGGGAATTAATATAATCCCCGACCGCAAGTTTATAATTTTCCTTTACATTTTCAGAATATAAATCTACCTGTGCACCAGTTTCCACATCGGTAAACCGCCTGGGAACATTGTCAAAATCAAAACTAAGCTCCCTCTTTTCATCCATTACATGAAAAAGCACTACTTCATGCTTATTATACTTTAAGTGCCGCAGAGCTTCAAATAAATCAGTTTCTTCGGCATCTGCCTGGAACATATCGGTAAATAAGAATACAAGTGATCTCTTCTTCAGTTTTTCTGCAATTTGGTGAAGAAATTTGTGAGTATCGGTTGTTTTACCCTCAGCTTTTTCCAGGACAAGATCACTCAGCGTATTTAGAAGCATATGGTGATGCCGCTCACTACCTTTTTCAGGCGCATAAAATTCGAACTCGTCACTATAAACACTTAAACCAACCGCATCCCGCTGCCGCTTCATTATTTGCATAATACAAGCCGAAGCTAAAGCAGAAAAACCAATTTTATTTAGAGCACCAACCTCTTGTTTTGCCAGTTTTGGATAATGCATAGAAGCTGAATTATCCAAAATTAAATGGCATCTCAAATTTGTTTCCTCTTCATACCGCTTTGTATAAAGCTTGTCGGTTTTGGCAAATAACTTCCAATCGATATGCTTGGTACTCTCGCCGTTATTATAAATTTTATGTTCGGCAAATTCCGCAGAAAATCCGTGAAACGGACTCTTATGAATCCCTGAAATATATCCTTCCACCACCTGCCGCGCCAGTAACTCGATATTGGTAAATCCTCCTGCCTTGTGTACTTGCTCCTGTAAATTCATCCTGCTTAATTCTAAAAACAAATTGTAATATATAGAAAAAGGCCTGATTTCCATCAGGCCTTTTCGTTATCGTTATGTAATAACCCTACTACAAAAGATTATCAAGAGCTTCAGCATAAGTAGTTTTAGGAGCCACACCAACCTGGCGCCCTACCAATTCCCCGTTCTGAAAAACAAGTACTGTAGGTATATTTCTCACTCCGTATTTAGCAGCAAACTCCTGGTTCGCATCCACATCAAGCTTTCCAACCAGTGCTTTTCCTTCGTATTCCTGACTTATCTCGTCGATGATAGGTCCAACCATTCTACAAGGTCCACACCATGCAGCCCAAAAATCTACCATTACAGGCTTATCACTCTTTAAAACTTTCTCTTCAAAAGTCGCATCTGTTATTTCAATTGCCATAATATCTTATTTTAAGTTTTGCTTCTTTTATGTAATATGTAAAATTAGTCAAATAATTTTGCTTTTTCTTACACAAGCATATTGTATTTGGCTATAACCTTATTTACAAGGCTTATTTGGCGGTTTCCCCGCGCTCGTGGCGCGGGGCCGGGCTTTTCGCGCTACAAGGTAGCTTGCTCCAATCCATAACCGAAAAACAAGTTGGCAGTGACACAGTTGCAATAAAGTCCCGTCTAAACTGTGCGAGCGAGCGTGATTTTCCGAAGGAACAATTAGCTAAGCAAGCGAGCAGGGAATTTCGATTTAAGACTAATTGAAGAATTGCTTTTATATATCTTGTTGCCAGTAGTACTTTAAGCTACTTTGAATTCCGATTCGTTCATTTCCACGCTAAATCGCACATTGGCTTTCAATGCTTTAAATACTTTTAAAATTGTTTCGATAGTAACATTTTTGGTATTTCGCTCCAATTTTGAAATTTGCGATTTTTGAACTCCGATTAATTCTCCGAGTTGTTCTTGAGTCAAATTCCGTTCTTTGCGTACAGACTTTATTATATCGCCAAGAACTTGCATTCGCAAGTCAAACTCATATTTGTCACGTTCTGGTGTTCCAAGTTTTCCAATGTCCTTGTCCTTCATTTGGTCAAGTGTCATCATTTTCATTTTTTTATTTTTCGTTGCCATAACTTCAAGTTTACTCGTCAAAATATTCTGATCTTATTTTCATTGCTTTCTCAATTTCCGATTTTGGAACTTTACTTACTTTTTTTATAATTCCGTGTGTTGATAACACAAGCGTTTCAGTTTTATCAGTTTTGTCCTAAAATGCAAAAAGTCTGTATTGAATCCCTTTATAAACTGCTCTGAATTCCCAAATATCGTCGTTCAACTTTTTGAAGAGTTTTGGGTCGTTTTCAAGTTTAGCTTTATCCAAATTATAGTAGATTTTCTTTCTAGCTTTCGCGTCCAATTGGGACATAAAATCAATAGCTTGTTCAAGAAAAACTATCTCAAATTTTGGTCTCATTTAATGCTTTCGTTAGTTCTCTTTAGCAAAGATAACAAAAGTTGAATTATATGGAAACTTTTTGATTTAGTCCACATTGCTGGCAACAGTTAACTTATCAAGAATATCAATTAAAGCCAATCCTGGCTGTGTTTTTTGCCACTGCTTAAATTTGGCAATTTTCGACCCTAAACAGCATGAAACTGACCTTTTTCTGCTGCCTTCTAATCGTTTAACTTCACAAATACTTAAAAACCACACACTTTATCTATACCGCTGTCCATTTTTTTCGATTTACTGCCTAAACATCCTGTTTTTCCATTCTTTTCATGCCGAAAAATGGACATTTTGAGAGATCATTTTCAGAAATTCATGGGAACAAGGTTCCCGCTCCTAATTTCAATCTTTAATCCGTCCCAGGAGGATGCTCTAAATTGTCAATTATCGAGCTATCTCCACGGACAACAGACAACAATAAGCCTATGTCCAAATTTGCCAATTATCGACCTACAGAAACTTCATTTTTCTTACTTCGAAAAACTCCAAACCCCGAACAACGAACAACGAACTAATTCAGCTTATAATTTACCTGCTCCTCTTCCAGGGCTTCCAGTAATTCCTGTGATATCTTTACCTTTTGCCGCTTGCTTGCCATATGCAGCTTCACCTGCTCCTTCATTTCATAAACCACAAAATTTAGTTTATGATCCCCGCGATGGGAACGAAAAATATCTTTTAGCACTGTAATCTTCTCCTCTTTTAGGTCATTTATATCCAGCTGGATGGTAAGTTTCTTTGCATAACTATCCATAATATCATGAAGTAGCTGGAAACTGTTAAACTGAATCCTTGGGTCACTCTTTTTCCCGGTTTCTTTATTGGTCCAGCCTTCCTTGATAAAAGCTTTTATATGTACAAAAGAATTCGGCACCAGAAAATGCCTGAATTTAAGATACTCTTCCCCAAACATCCTGAATTCATAAGTCTCCACATAATCTTCTACAAAAAATGTGGCCCATCCTTTGCCCATTTTGGAAGTCCGATGTTGCACATCACTAACTACACCTGCAAAAGAAAGCTCCCTGTTTACAAACTTCTCCATTTCATTAAAATCGGCTAAAGTGGAGTTGCAGAAATATTGGAGCTCCTTCTTAAAGTCATCCAACGGATGTCCCGAAATGTAAATTCCCACCACTTCTTTCTCTCTCTTCAGTTTTTCCATCGTGCCCCAAGGCTCACATGGCGGCACTGTTGGCTCCGGAATTTGGACATCACTGGCTTCTCCAAAGAGACTTACCTGCGAGGAGTTTTCATTTTCCTGGAATTTTGCCGCAAATTTTATAACTTTTTCCAGAAAAGTCATTCCGTCGCCTTCATCATGAAAATATTGTGCGCGATGGGTATCGTTAAATCCGTCAAAGCCACCGGCCAGAGCCAGGTTTTCAAAAGCTTTTTTATTGGCTGCACGTAAATCTATTCGTTTGGCCATATCAAAAATGGAACGATAAGAACCTGCTTCAGTTTTACGATTTTCTACAATAGTAGCCACTGCTCCTGCACCAACTCCTTTAATCGCGCCCATACCAAACCTTACGGCATTTTCTTTATTTACAGAGAACTTGTAATAAGATTCATTTACATCAGGCCCAAGCACATTTAGCTTCATACGCTTGCACTCTTCCATAAAGAAAGTAACCTGCTTGATATCATTCATATTATTGGAAAGCACCGCCGCCATATATTCCGCAGGATAATGCGCTTTTAAATAAGCAGTCTGGTAAGCGATCCAGGCATAACAGGTAGAGTGGGATTTGTTGAAGGCATAGGCCGCAAATGCTTCCCAGTCTTTCCAGATTTTCTCCAGCACTTCCCTGGGATGGCCTTTGGCTTCTCCCCCATCTAAAAACTTCGGTTTTAGCTGTTCCAGTAAAGCGAATATTTTTTTACCCATCGCCTTTCGCAGCATATCGGCGTCACCTTTGGAAAATCCGGCGAGTTTCTGCGAAAGTAACATCACCTGCTCCTGATAAACTGTAATTCCGTAAGTTTCCTGCAGGTATTCTTCCATATCGGGCAAATCGTAGGCGATCTCTTCACTCCCATGCTTCCTGGCGATAAAACTCGGAATATATTCCATTGGCCCGGGGCGGTACAAAGCGTTCATTGCAATAAGGTCGTCGAAAACTGTGGGTTTAAGATCCTTCATATGCTTCTGCATTCCGGGAGATTCATACTGAAATATCCCTACGGTTTCCCCACGCTGGAAAAGTTTATACGTTTCCTCATCATCTAACGGAAAACTATCGGGATCTAAATCTATATCATGACGACCTTTTACAATTTTTACCGTGTCCTTTATTAAAGTCAGGGTTTTAAGGCCTAAAAAGTCCATTTTTAGCAGTCCGGCGCTTTCTACTACAGAGTTATCGAATTGTGTAACATATAAATCGGAATCTTTTGCGACCGAAACCGGCACATAGTCTGTAATATCTCCGGGGGTAATTATCACCCCGCAGGCATGGATTCCTGTATTCCTCACTGAACCTTCCAGAATACGTGCCTGATTAACGGTTTGCGCCTCCAGGTCGTCTCCTTCAGCTATATTAAGGAGTTCATTAATATTCTCTAATTCTTCACTTCGGAATTTGCTTTTTAGCTCCTTTTCGCTCATTCCGAAGATTTTACCTAACTTGGTGTTGGGAATAAGTTTCGAAATCCTGTCCGCATCACTTAGAGGTAAATCCAAAACCCTGGCAGTATCCCGAATTGAAGATTTAGCAGCCATGGTTCCGTAGGTGATAATCTGCGCCACCTGATTGGCCCCATATTTCTCAATTACATAATCCATAACACGGCTACGCCCTTCATCATCAAAATCAATATCAATATCGGGCATGCTCACACGATCCGGATTAAGGAAACGCTCAAAAAGGAGATCGTACTTAATGGGGTCGATATTTGTAATTGCAAGGCAGTAGGCCACGGCACTTCCCGCTGCAGATCCACGACCCGGCCCAACCGACACGTCCATATTCCGTGCTTCCCGAATAAAATCTTCCACAATAAGGAAATATCCGGGATAACCCGTATTTTCAATTACCGAAAGCTCAAAATTCAGCCGTTCTTCAATTTCCGGCGTAAGATCTGCATAACGTTTTTTCGCTCCTTCAAAAGTGATGTGCTTCAAATAGGCATTTTCGCCCCGCTTTCCGCCATCCACTTTATCTTCTTCAACTAAAAAAGCTTCAGGAATGGTAAACGCCGGTAAGAGTACATCCCGCGCCAGTTCAAAAGGTTCAATTTTATCTACAATTTCCTGAACATTGGAAATCGCTTCGGGTAAATCCTTAAAGAGATTCTTCATCTCTTCGCCAGACTTGAAATAGTATTCCTGGTTTGGCAACCCATAACGATAACCTCTACCCCTTCCTATCGGTGTGGCCTGCTTTTCGCCATCTTTTACACAAAGCAGAATATCGTGCGCATTGGCATCTTCCTGTCTCCAGTAATAGGTATTATTGGTGGCAACCAGCTTTATTTTATGAGTTTTGGCGAAGTCAGTTAAGACCGGATTTACCCTGTTCTCGTCTTCCTGGTTGTGCCGCATGATCTCCATATAGAGATCGTCTCCAAATTCTTCTTTCCACCAAAGCAAAGCTTCTTCTGCCTGCTTTTCTCCCACATTCAGCACTTTACTGGGAATTTCCCCGTAAAGATTTCCGGTAAGGACAATAATATCTTCTTTATATTTCTGAATCACTTCCCGGTCGATTCGCGGCACGTAATAAAATCCTTTGGTATAGGCGATGGAAGACATTTTTGCCAGGTTATGATATCCTTTTTTGTTCTTTGCCAGCATCACGATCTGGTAACCATTGTCTTTCCTGGATTTATCCAGATGATTTTCACAAACAAAGAACTCACAACCCACCACAGCTTTTAATTCTTTAGCTTCAGCAGGCAAATTATTCTCCAGCGCTTCAGCATTCTTCGCTTTAATAGATTTATTATAGGCACCCACCTCTTTTACAAAATGGAAA
Source organism: Autumnicola lenta (assembly GCF_031846515.1). Lineage (NCBI taxonomy): Bacteria > Pseudomonadati > Bacteroidota > Flavobacteriia > Flavobacteriales > Flavobacteriaceae > Autumnicola > Autumnicola lenta. The sequence goes on along the minus strand of NZ_JAVRHO010000011.1, from coordinate 105,181 downwards.
GCGCCCATCATATTGGCATGATCTGTTAAAGCGACAGCCGGCATATTTTCTTCTCCTGCCGCATTTACCAGGTCGGGAATACTAATGGTAGACTGTAAAACTGAAAACTGGGAATGGTTATGCAAATGTGCAAACGGTACTTCATCCAGTTTTTCGAGGTTCTCTTCAATTTCCTCGGTAGTAATTGCTTCGGACGGTTGTTCCTTCTGAAGCTGCTTCCTTATTTCTTCGGAAGCCTTTTTGAGGTTGATATGTTTTAACCCGATAAGTGGTATCGGCTGCGGATTGGCTTCTGAAAAATTCTGGAAATAATCTGCAGGAACGTCCAATTGTTCTTTGGTGAACATTCTTTTGCGTAACAGTTCAAGAAAACAACGGGTCGTTGCCTCCACATCGGCCGTTGCGTTATGGGCTTCAGCAAAAGGTTCGTCAAATAAATACTCGTGAAGTTCGGTAAGCGTAGGCAGTTTAAATTTACCGCCGCGGCCACCGGGAATTTTACACATTCCTGCCGTAACCTCTGTACAGGTATCGAGAATTGGCAAATTTTGAAGTGAATTTTCCATCTGAAGTCTGAAGAATTCGGCTCCCATAATATTTACATCAAAACTTACATTCTGGCCAACTACAAATTTCGACTTGTTGAGTGCAGATTGAAATTTCTCTAAAACTTCATTTAAAGTAATTCCATTTTCCGCGGCTAGTTCGGTGGAAATTCCGTGGATCTTTTCTGCATCATAAGGAATATTAAAACCTTCGGGTTTTACTAAATAATCCTGACTTTCAACCAGCCTTCCCATGTCGTCATGCAGCTGCCAGGCAATCTGGATACAGCGTGGCCAGTTATCAGAATCAGATAAGGGAGCGTCCCAACGTTTTGGTAATCCGGTAGTTTCGGTGTCAAAAATGAGATACATGTGGTTCGGTTTAATTTAGGCAGACCCAAGAATGGCCAAAAAAAAGCACTCCGGCTTTTCCTGCTAAATTAAAGATAAAATGACTCTTCGTAAAAGAAACTTTTTACGTTTTATTAACCACTACAGCCCATAAAAAAAGCCTCACAAACAGTGACCATTTAGGTACTTATTTGTGAGGCCTGATGCGAACATTTTAAACCACTACTACATCAGTCAACCTGTGTTCGCATCTTTTTCTTTTTTATATTATTGTTATCAATCAAATTGCTTTTCAAGGCTTTTCACCTCGTTAAAGGTAGCCATAATAGCATTTTTTTGCTTCAACAGTATATTTCCTGTCGATGCCGGAATGTCAGGATCTTTAAGAATGTCTTCATAATCCTCAACTGCTGCTTTTTCTCCTCTTACCGCTTCTTCGAGGACAGCCTCTTCTTTATCTGATGAAAGACTCGCTTTAAGATTCATCCATGTTCTGTGCGCATCTCCTGCTATACTCGAACCTTTATCTGGAGACTCACCAAAATTGGCAATTTCTGACTTTAATTCGTGCCCAAAATCATATCGCTGTTGTGCCTTATCTTTAAAAAAAGATTTAAGCTGATCATTTTTCACCTTCTCTGCAGCAAACTTAAAACCCTTCTCTGAATCGTAATTTTTCTTAAGAAGTTCATTTAGTTTATTTGCAACTTTTTCTGAATATTCCATGCCTTCTTTTCTTTTATCGTTTAGCTAAAGGTACAGCGCTAAAACCTTCGCATCAAGCTATTTAACAGGGTTTAGCACTAATTAACTGGTTTTAACAACGCATCTTGTTTTTTCTCTAAAACCTTTCACAAAACCCATTTCATTGCTAAAAAGAGGCTAGGGCTTCCAGAACATAATCAATAAATTTAATTTTGTAAAAACTTGTAAATTAGAAAAATGTAGTATCTTTGCAGCCTTATTAATAATCGGGGTCGGGAACCCCACAAATTAATTTTTATGCCTGTAAAAATAAGATTACAAAGACACGGTAAAAAAGGAAAACCTTTTTACTGGATTATTGCCGCAGATTCGCGTGCAAAAAGAGATGGTAAATACCTTGATAAAATAGGTGTTTATAATCCAAACACTAATCCTGCAACTATCGAATTAGATGTTGATGGCGCAGTAAAATGGTTACAGAACGGGGCACAACCTACAGATACTGCCCGTGCTATCCTTTCTTATAAAGGAGTTTTACTGAAAAAACACCTTGCTGTTGGTGTTAAAAAAGGTGCTTTGACTGAAGAAGAGGCCGAGAAGAAATTCCAGGCTTGGTTAGAAGAAAAAGAAGGTAAAATTGACGCTAAGAAAGAGAATTTAACCAAAGAACAGGAAGCTGAAAAAGCTAAAGCTCTTGAAGCTGAAAAGGCTGCCAACGCTAAACGTGAAGCTGAAGCTGCCGCTGCTGCCCAACCAGAGGTTGAGGAAACTGCAGAAGATCAGGAAGCTGCCGCCGCCGGTGAGGTAGAGGAAGCAACTGCTGACGAAGCTAAAGCAAACGAAAAGCAGGAACAAGCAGGATCTTAAAACCTTTTCTAACGAAAAATGACAAAAGAAGAATGTTTCTATCTTGGCAAGATCGTTAGTAAATTCAGTTTTAAGGGAGAGGTATTGATTAAACTCGATACTGATGAACCTGAAACTTACACAGAAATGGAATCGGTTTTCGTTGAATACAACGAGAACCTGGTTCCATTTTTTATTGAAAAAAGTGCTCTTCACAAAAGCACACTACTTCGCGCCAAATTTGAAGACATTAATACCGAAGATGATGCCGAAGACATCATAGGCTGCGAACTCTACCTGCCCCTTACCATGCTTCCAGAGCTGGCAGATCATCAGTTTTACTTTCACGAAATTATCGGCTTTAAAGTAATAGATGCTCACCATGGTGATATTGGCGAAATAGTATCTGTAAACGATAATACGGCGCAGGCCTTATTTGAAATTAAAAAGGATGGTAAAGACATACTTATTCCCATGAACGATGAGTTTTTGGAAAAAGTAGATAAGGAAAATAAAGTCATTTACCTCAACACTCCTGAAGGACTGGTGGATATTTATTTGTCCTAAAGGCATTCTTATTCTTTATTTTTATTATTTATTGTCACTCCATGTATACCTGGTATATCTAAAAAAATGCCGCTCCCTAATGGCAACGGCATCTTATATTATCAAGAAATTATAAGTTTTAGGTAAGAATTTCTTCCCAGCCAAACGCTTCAGCTATTGCTTCATATACAATCTTACCTTTTACAATATTTAGACCTTTGGATAGAACTGCATCTTGTGAGCAGGCGGCTTCCCAGCCCGAAGCCAGCTTTAAAATATAAGGAAGCGTAACATTAGTTAAAGCAAGAGTGGACGTGTGCGGAACAGCACCCGGCATATTTGCCACACAATAATACACAACATCATCTATAATATAAATAGGATCCTCATGGCTTGTAGGCCGTGAAGTTTCTATGCACCCTCCCTGGTCTACCGCAACATCCACAATTACAGTCCCCGGCTCCATCTCTTTTAACATATTTCGTGTAATAAGTTTCGGAGCTTTTGCCCCGGTATTTAAAACAGCACCAATTATAAGATCGTGCGTGCGAAGATGTTTCCGGATATTATATTCATTTGAAAATTCAGTTACTACATGGCTGGGCATAATATCATTCACATGCCGCAAACGATCCATATTCACGTCCATAATCGTAACCTGAGCTCCAAGCCCTGCAGCCATTTTTGCTGCCTGAATCCCAACTGTCCCGGCTCCAAGAATCAAGACTTTTCCAGATCGCACGCCGGGCACTCCTCCCAATAATAATCCTTTTCCTTTTACAGGTTTTTCAAGATATTTTGCTCCTTGCTGTATCGCCATCCTTCCGGCAACTTCAGACATTGGTGTAAGCAGAGGTAAAGCTCCCGAAGGCTCCTGCACCGTTTCATAAGCAATACAAACGGATTTGCTGTTAATCATCGCCTCTGTAAGCTCGCGATTAGAAGCAAAATGAAAATAAGTGAAAATTACCTGATTTTCCTTTATCAGGGGATATTCCTTTTCAATAGGCTCTTTTACCTTGACGATCATATCGCTTTTGGCATAAAGATCTTCAATGGTAGGAAGCAACTCGGCTCCGGAAGCTGAGTAATCTTCATCTAAAAATCCGCTGTTATCACCCGCAGTAGACTGCACAAAAACCTTGTGTCCACTTTTGGTGAGTTCCAGTACACCAGCAGGAGTCATTCCCACGCGGCTCTCGTTGTTTTTAATTTCTTTAGGCACCCCGATTTTCATAAGTAGAATATTTTTGACGCAAATTAAATTAAAATATTCAAACGCAGGGGGTGCTCATAAAAAAGAATATAATTTTTATTTCTATCGTAATTATTTAGGGGGTTAAATTACAATATTTACAATTTTACCAGGAACAACTATTACTTTTTTAGGGGTTGCTTCAGATAAATATGATTTTGATCGCTCATCTTCCAATACCGTCTTCTCAATTTCTTCTTTGCTTATATCAAGTGGCAATTCCATGGTAAAGCGCATTTTTCCGTTGAAGGAAATGGGATAATTTTTGGTGCTTTCCACCAGGAACTTCTCTTCATAAACAGGATATACTGCGGTAACCACGGACTCAGAATTGCCCAATTTCGACCATAATTCTTCCGCTATATGGGGTGCATAAGGCGCGATTAAAACTGCAAGCGGCTCCAGTACTTCCCGCTGATTACAATTTTGAGCCGAAAGTTCATTCACGCAGATCATAAACGTGGAAACCGAAGTATTAAAGCTGAAATTTTCAATATCCTCAGTCACTTTTTTAATCGTCTTATGCAAAGTTTTTAGCGAATCTTTGGATGCCGGCTCATCTGAAACAGAGAAACTGTTCTCCCCTCCTTCAGAGGGGCTGGGGGAGGAATGATAAAGTTTCCAAAGTTTTTTCAGGAAATTATGCACTCCTGTGATTCCGGCAGTATTCCAGGGTTTTGCCTGTTCTAACGGCCCCAGGAACATCTCATACATTCTTAAAGTATCGGCACCGTAATTTTCACAAATATCGTCCGGATTTACCACGTTATATTTGGATTTGGACATCTTCTCAACTTCGCGGCCTACCACGTACTTCCCATCCTCTTCTGTTAGAAATTTAGAATCAGCAAATTCCGGACGCCACTTTTTAAAACCTTCAATATCCAACTCATCTGAAGAATTTACCAGGGAAACATCGGCGTGAATAGGTTGTACAGCATTTTTGCCAACTAGGTTTTTGGATATCAAGACATTTTCCCCTTCAAGACGGTAAACAAAAGCACTCGTTCCAAGGATCATCCCCTGGTTGATCAGCTTCTTAAAAGGTTCTTTAACAGTAAGGTATCCGCGGTCCTTTAAAAATTTTGTCCAGAAACGGGAATATAATAAATGCCCAGTAGCATGTTCACTTCCACCTATATATAAATCTACGTTTTCCCAATACTGCTTCGCTTCCTTAGAGACAAAGGTCTCCTCATTATGCGGATCCATATACCTGAAAAGATACCATGAGCTTCCCGCCCATCCAGGCATAGTATTTAGTTCCAAGCCCCCTCCGCCCCCTAAAGGGGAACTTTCAAATTCCTCTTGAGATATCACCTTCTCATTTTTTTCATCCCAGTGCCATTTTTCAGCGCGTCCCAGAGGCGGCTCACCTTCTTCAGTTGGGAGATATTTCTCTACTTCGGGAAGTTCGAGTGGCAGGCAGTGCTCAGGTATGGGATGTGGCAGACCATTATTATAATAAATAGGAAAAGGCTCTCCCCAATATCTTTGTCGGCTAAAAACAGCGTCCCGAAGTCGGTAGTTTGTTTTTCCGTAGCCAAGACCCAATTTTTCCAGTTCCAGGATCGCTTTCTGAAGCGCCTCTTTATATTTTAGTCCGCTAAGGAAATCTGAATTTGCGATGACCGTTCCTTCTTTTCCCGAAAAAGCTTCTTCAGAAATATCAGCATTTTCGAAAATATTGATAATTGGTAAGTCGAAATGTTTTGCAAAATCATAATCACGCTGGTCGCCACAAGGCACAGCCATTACCGCTCCAGTTCCGTAACCCGCCAACACATAATCCCCAATCCAGATTGGCACCGGCTCTTTGGTAAAAGGATGTTCTGCATAAGCACCCGTAAAAACACCGGTTATCGACTTCACATCTGCCATACGCTCACGTTCACTGCGTTTCGCACTGGCAGCGATATACGCTTCAACTTCTTCTTTCTGTTCCGGAGTGGTGATTTTTTTCACCAGTTCATGTTCCGGTGCCAAAGTCATAAAAGTTACTCCAAAAATCGTATCGGGACGGGTGGTAAAAACACGAATCCCCCCAGCCCCCGAAGGGGGAGCTTTTTGGACTTTCTCACTAACATGAGGTTGTCCAGAAAGAGCAGTTTCAATTTTTTCAAGAACGGCATCAATATCTCCAATTACTTCTGCATTTTTAAACCTTAGGACTTTGAATCCTTTGCTTTCAATTATCGCAGTTCGGTTTTCATCTTCTTCAATCTGCAAATCATGAATTCCTCCATCAACTTCAAGAACTAATCGCTTTGACAGGCAAACAAAATCTACTATAAAATCATAAATAAGATGTTGTTGACGAAACTTATAGCCTAAATTTTTATTGCGCAGATGTTTCCAAAGAATTCTTTCTGCATCCGTAGGATCATTCCTGTTTTCCCTCGCCTTTTCAAGAAGCAAATGGGAATTGTTTCCTCCAGTCATATATCCCCGTTGTGCTTTCTCTTCCCCTTCGGGGAAGGATAGGATGGGGAATTCAACCATTGCTCCAACCGATTTCCCAATCCAGTTACGCTGACTTTCTTTTAAGCTCTCGGTCCAATCGATTTTATCAAGATCCTGAAGAAGGCGTTCTGCAAAGGCAGAAATACGCATGCTCCATTGTGTCATTTTTTTCCGAACCACGGGATAGCCGCCACGTTCGGAAACTCCGTTTACAATTTCATCGTTCGCGAGCACTGTTCCCAACTGCGGACACCAGTTTACTTCGGTTTCAGCTAAATAAGTAAGTCGATATTTAAGTAGAATCTTCTGTTTTTCTTCAGAAGAAAAAGCATTCCATTCTTCCGCAGTAAAATCTTCAACATCATCGTCACAGGCTGCTTTTACTTTTGTATTCCCTTCCGAAGCAAAAATCTCTTCAAGTTCTGAAATTGCACGGGATTTATCCTGCTCATGATCATACCAGGATTCAAAAAGCTGGATAAAAATCCACTGCGTCCATTTATAATATTCGGGATTACTGGTGCGCACTTCCCTGCTCCAATCAAAAGAAAAACCAATCTTATCCAGCTGCTCGCGGTAACGTTTTATATTATTCTCTGTAGTAACCGCCGGATGCTGGCCGGTTTGAATGGCATATTGCTCTGCCGGAAGCCCAAAACTATCATACCCCTGCGGATGCAAGACATTAAATCCCTTGTGGCGCTTGTAACGCGCGTAAATATCGCTGGCAATATACCCCAGCGGATGCCCCACATGCAGCCCTGCCCCGGAAGGATATGGAAACATATCCAACACGTAATAAGCCTCCCCCAGCCCCTCCGAAGGAGGGGAGCCAGGATTTTTAGCTTTAAAAGTTTGATTATCGGCCCAGTATTTTTGCCATTTGGCTTCAATTTCGTTGAAGTTGTAATTCATTTCTTCTCTTAACTATTGGTCATTGCGAACAATGAAATCACGCGGCAATCTAAGACTGCTTCCCGTTGTTCGCAGAGACGTTAATCACTAATTGCCTGCAAATTTACAATTTTATACTTGTCGGGTTGCCCAATAGCAGAGAGATTCTTAAGCTTTCCTGGCTTCTTTTTCCATTGGCAGCACCAGCTCATAAAGCAACCGGTTAACGGGGGTCGATATTTGCCATTTTTCGCCTTCCTTTACAATATACCCATTGAAATTTTCCAATTCTGAAGGTTTTCCCTCCATAATATCCCGCTGCGTAGAAGCAGTTGTTCCTTTTGGCTGCTGCTCTGCAACTTTAAGTGCTTTTTCTACATGTTCCCAAGTCAAAGCGATGCCTTTTTTATTGCCAACTGCCAGAACCTCTTCAGCAGTTTTGCGCATCATGTCCTTAAGGTAGTCGCTTTGCAGAATTTTATCTATAGACACCCTGGTAAGGCCTCCAATTGCACTTACCGTAGTGATATAAAGGAATTTCCTCCAGATTTCCAGCTGAATATCCTCCGGAATTTCACAATTCACCCCCGAATTATCAAAAACTTTCTTTAACTGAAGAATTCGCTCGGTTTTAGTATTATCCAATTCCCCAAAAGTGACGTAAGGTTCAATAGAAGGGTGTTTTATCTTTCCGGGACCTTCTTTAAAAGCTATAATCCGACATAATCCTCCTAAAACATTCTCTTTTGGAATTACCTCCATAAGTTTTTCAGCATTACTGGCACCATTCTGCAAAGGAAGTACCATCGTATTTTTGCCAATTATCGACTTTATATCTTTTGCAGCTTCGGAAATTTGCCAGGATTTCACTCCGAGGATCACCAAATCGGGAGCGGGAACTTCAGCTACATCATCAGTTGCCAGTTTTGGATGTACAGTGAAGTTTCCATTGATGCTCTCTACTTCGAGTCCGTTTTCCTTAATTGCTTCCAGGTGTTTTCCGCGGGCAATCATACTCACCTCATATCCTGCTTTTGCCAGTTTTCCGCCAAAATAACCTCCAACTCCTCCAATGCCATATACAAGTATTTCCATAGGTGTTTTTTTCAAATTTAAGAAACTAGAAATCTGTGTCGTCCTTTTTGGGAAAAAACAAATAATAAGGACGGGGGAATAATCCCCCTTTTTAAATTAACATTTTTTTATAACTTCGTAGCGGAGTCCAGAAACCATCAAACGGGGCCGAACCGAAAAGCCATATGAGTAGGAACTTAAATCAACCAAATATTTATGAATTTAAGAATTACATTTATTTTGTTAGCCATTATTGGCTCCATCAGTTTAACAAGTTGTTCAATGCGGCTTGTAGATTTTACCGTCATCAGCTCGAAAAATGTCAATTTAGACATAGACCGTTCTCAGGGAGTGAAAACTGAAGGTAAGAAAACTTACTTTCTTGGAATTGGATGGAACATTAAAGATGCTATGGATGAAGCATTAGAAAGCGCCGGCCCGGAATACGATCTTCTTATAGACGGGGTTGTTCGTTATGGAAGCTATCCATTTATTGCAACTGTTACCGTTGAAGGAACGGCAGTAAGTTCTTCTGCAATGAAATCAAGTATGAGTGAAGCCGGTTATAACGAATGGTTGAAAAACCAAAATATCCTAACAGAAGACACAGCTGTTGTGATAGAAGAATAGTCTATTTGGCTTACAAAATATTACTGAGGTTATTTAAAAAGTTAAACAATTGTTCTTCTGAAAAAAGTCAGATGAACGAAAGTATAGCTTCTTAGATAACCTCTTTTTATTCCCTTAAGAACATAATTACTTTAAATAGATAAGGGAACTAAATAAAACAAATCTTTACGCGTTTTTAAATACTGGAAAGCCGAACTTTCTTATTTTTACACAAAAATCTGAGTCCGCTGTATGAGCACATCTTTTGAACGGTATCAAAAACGCCGACTGATTTCTTCCTACTTTTCTGTAGTAATCAGTATTTCCTTAGTACTTTTTTTGTTGGGAATTTTGGGCTTGCTGGTACTCAATACCAAGAAAGTAGCCGATCATTTTAAGGAACAGATTGCGATGACCGTGTATTTTAAAGACACGGCCAAAGAAGTGGAGATTGAGCAACTGAAGAAGAGCCTGGCCATGGCAGATTACACTAAGTCGACCACTTATGTTTCCAAAGAAGAAGCTGCAGAAGAACACAGTAAGGAAATTGGAGAAGATTTTATGGAATTCCTGGGATACAATCCGCTTCAGAATTCTATTGATATTTATATGAATGCCGATTTTGTTTCTTCGGAACAGGTAGACGAAATTGCTGCAGAACTTACTGCCAAAAACTTTGTTGACGAAGTTATTTATGATCAACCCCTGATTGCTTTGCTTAACGAAAATGTGAAAAAGATAAGCTTTTGGGTGCTTGTAGTGAGCGCTATTTTCACGTTTATCGCAGTGCTACTTATTAACAGCAGCATAAGACTGGCGGTGTATTCCAAGCGTTTTATCATAAAAACCATGCAAATGGTGGGCGCCACAAAAGGTTTTATAAGAAGGCCTTTTATCTGGCAAAGTGTAAAATTGGGAATTATTGGCGCTATACTTGCGCTTATAGGAATGGCTGCCGTCCTTTATTATCTGAATAAAAGTTTTGGTGAATTAAACCTTTTGGGAGATGTGCAATTACTCGCAGCACTTTTTATAGGAATATTTTTAATGGGTGTGATTATCACCTGGATAAGCACATATATAGCGACCTCGCGTTTTCTTAATTTGAAGACCGATGAATTATATTACTAGGTGAGAAGTTAGAAGTTAGAAGTTAGAAGTTAGAAGTTAGAAGTTAGAAGTTAGAAGTTAGAAGTTAGAAAAATGTGAATTCTGAAATTGGGAAGAATTTTTCTGAACCAGAAATTATTAAAAGTTACAATTAGTATCAATTCAGAATACCGCATTAGAGAAAAAAATAAACTAAATGAGTAAAAAAAATAATCCTTTACCAAAGCAACAGACTTCCTTCATCTTCGGAAAAAAAAATTATACGATGATGTTTATTGGGTTGGGAGTGATAGCACTTGGCTTCATTTTGATGGCCGGTGGCGGCAGTGAAGACCCCAATACTTTTAATCCTGCTATTTATAATTTTCAGAGAATCCGCCTTGCACCAACACTTGTTCTTATTGGCTTCGCCGTAGAGGTTTATGCCATATTGCTAAATCCAAACCCTAAAAAAGCAAAATAAATTGGAAGCACTAGACGCTGCCATTCTCGGTATTATACAAGGATTAACTGAATTTCTACCCGTTTCCTCCAGTGGTCATCTAGAATTGGGAAAAGCAATTTTAGGTGATACCAGTGTTCCTGAAGAATCATTATTATTTACCGTCGTACTTCATTTTGCTACTGCCCTGAGCACGCTCGTGGTTTTCAGAAAAGATGTCGCAGATATTTTTAAAGGATTATTCAGATTCAAATGGAATGATGAAGCAAAATTTTCACTTAAAATAATCATTTCCATGATTCCCGCAGCACTTGTGGGGCTTTTTTTTGAAGAGCAGCTGGAAGTTTTGTTTGGCGGTAACATCATGTTCGTGGGTTTTATGTTGCTTATCACTGCCCTCCTGCTGTGGCTGGCAGATAAAGCGAAAAACACAGGAAAAAGTGTAAGTTACAGCAATTCCTTTGTAATTGGTGTGTCCCAGGCCATTGCAATGCTGCCGGGAATTTCCAGAAGTGGAGCTACTATTTCCACTTCGGTTTTACTCGGAAATGACAAAACAAAAGCCGCTAGATTTTCTTTTTTAATGGTAGTTCCTTTGATCTTCGGAAAAATAGCCAAGGATTTACTGGATGGCAACATTGCAGCATCTACTACAGAAGCTTCCATTCTTTTAATAGGTTTTATCACGGCTTTTCTAGCAGGTCTTGTTGCCTGTACCTGGATGATATCGCTGGTAAAGAAAAGTAAATTATCCTATTTTGCTATCTATTGTTTTTTCGTAGGACTTGTGGCTATTATCTTTGAATATGTGAATTAGCTATCTTTGTACTATGGATGCAAAGACGAATCAAATAATTATCGATTACTTAAAGGAATATGATCCCAAAGAAATTGCTGTTTTTGGCTCCTATGCCCGCGGAGAAATGGAACCTCACAGCGATATCGATATCTTGTATTCTCTGGATAAAAAAATATCCCTTTTTGATATTGTTCAGATTAAACTCGATCTGGAAGAAAAATTAAACAGAAAGATAGATTTTGTGTCTAAAAAAGGGCTAAAAGAATGGATTACTCCTTATGTGATGAAGGATTTGAAAGTAATTTATGAAAAATAGCCTTGGATACATTCAGGATATGTTGGAGCATATTTCCTACATCAAAGATTTCCTTTTTGATGTAAGCGAAGAGGAGCTGAGTAAAAATAAAGAAAAGGAGTTTGCTATCATTAGAAGCTTTGAAGTTATTGGCGAAGCCGGAAAAAAGGTAGATAAACACCTAAAACTAAAGTATCCCGGTATTCCATGGAGAAAAATGGCAGGTTTTAGGGACATTCTTATCCATGACTATGACAGAGTCATAACTGAAATCCTCTGGATTACAGCAACAAAAGAATTACCGCCACTCAAGGCGCAACTTCTTCAAATCATCGAAGATGAATCATAAAACTTTTACCCCAGAAGATTTTAAAGAGGGACAAATACTTTTGTTCGACAAGCCATTGGGATGGACCTCATTTCAACTCGTGAATAAAGTAAGATGGCTCATTAGAAAAAGCTGCGGAATAAAAAAAATCAAGGTTGGACATGCGGGTACTTTAGACCCCCTTGCTTCAGGATTGCTCATTATCTGCACGGGGAAATTCACCAAGAAGATTACCGAACTTCAGGGGCAGGAAAAGGAATACACCGGAACCTTCACTTTAGGCTCAACTACACCCTCTTACGATCTTGAAACTGAAATTGACAGCACTTTTTCCACAGACCATATTTCTGAAGACGATCTTCAAAAAACAACAGAAAAATTTAAAGGTGAAATTGAACAAATTCCGCCGGTTTTTTCAGCATTAAAAAAAGACGGAAAGCGACTTTATGAATATGCCCGAAAAGGGGAAGACATAGAAATACCATCCAGAAAAGTAAGTATTACTGAGTTTAAAGTGGAAACTGAAAAATTTCCGTTGGTAAACTTCAGGGTTGTTTGCAGCAAAGGCACTTATATAAGATCCCTGGCGCACGATTTTGGGAAGGAATTAAACAGCGGAGCACACCTTTCTGAATTAAGAAGAACGAGAATTGGGGGATATTCCGTAGAAAATTCACTCGATCTCGAATCTTTTGAAAAATTACTACCTTCCCGGGAAAATAAACCTGCCTGAGTGCAGTTTTAATTACCTATGGATTTTTTCGACAAACATAAAGCCCTGATAATAACCTCGTTGTTATTTGCCATTTTATTGCTGGCACTTTACAACTTCAATTTATCCAGAAGCAATCAAAAAACCCAGGAGTTTCTTGTGGACATCAATGAATATCAGCCTGAAGCTGAGCCTGAAAAAGAGGCCGAAGAAGAACCTGAGGAGACAGAACAGCAACAAAGCAAGCAGGTCCAAACGCACCGGGCTTACAACGAGAACCAGGAAGCGCAGGAGCAGAATTTCGACACTCAGCTTAACGAAATTTTTGAAAGGAACAGTGCTGCCCGAGAGGAATCTTCTGAAGAAGAAAGCGACGCATCAAACGGCGATTTTAACGTAAGCAAACCTGAAAGAAATCGCCCGCAAAAGAGATCAGACGGGAATAACAGCAGCGACAATATTTCTACACAAACCGGCGGAATAGACAATAGTTCTATAACTTATTCTTTAAGAGGAAGAACGGCGTTCGAAATTCCAAATCCCATATATACCTGTGATGTTGCTGGTAAAATCGTAGTAAATATTACTGTTAATGCTGAAGGTGTTGTGCAGGAAACCAGCATTAACAAAGCCAGTTCTACCTCATCTAATGCCTGCCTGGAGGAAAATGCGCTACGGTATGCCGCCGGAGCAAGATTTAGCCAATTAGCGGGCAGAAACTCACAACCGGGAACGATTAGTTATCAATTTAAACCTTAAAATTATGTCTGAAATTTCCCGATGCGGCTGGTGCGTGGGCGATCCGCTTTACGAAGCTTACCACGATCAGGAATGGGGTGTTCCCGTTTATGACGATAAAACAATTTTTGAATTTTTGCTGTTGGAGACCTTTCAGGCGGGATTAAGCTGGATTACTATACTTCGGAAAAGGGAAAATTTTCGAAATGCTTTTGATGATTTTGATTACCACAAGATTGCTTCATATTCTGAAGAAAAAATTCAGGATTTACTTCAGGACAAAGGAATCATCAGGAATAAACTGAAAGTGCGTTCTGCAGTAACCAACGCTCAGCTGTTTGTTGAAATTCAAAAGGAATACGGAAGTTTTAGTAAATACATTTGGGGTTTTGTAGATGAGAAACCCATTCAAAATGAAGTTGAAGATTATAAAAAAGCTCCTGCCACTACTGAAATTAGCGATAAACTGAGCAAAGATCTAAAGAAACGCGGATTCAAATTTGTTGGATCTACCGTGATTTATGCACATATGCAGGCCACCGGAATGGTAAACGATCACGAGGTTTCCTGTTTTAGATATAAAGAAGTTAAAGATTTATAGAGCACTTCCCAAAATGGCAATTATCTACCTACTGTTAATTGGGAGGAGAAATTTACTCTAAAAATTTTAGAAATTTTTTCCTGGGAATTTCTTCTGCACCCAGGCTCGCAAGGTGGTTTGTATAAACCTGGCAATCGATAAGTTGTACTCCTTCAGCTTGTAAATTTTTCACCATTTGAATAAATCCGAATTTTGAGGCATTACTTTTTTTGGCAAACATGCTTTCCCCGCAAAAAACCTGCTTTTCCTTCAGATAGATTCCGTATAAACCTCCAACCAACTCATTTTCTTCCCAAACCTCAACAGAAACCGCCAATCCCAGCTGGTGCAGCCCCTTGTAAGCATCAATCATTTCCCTGGTAAGCCAGGTTCCCGATTGGCCTTTACGATCTATTGAAGCACAATTCTGAAGTACTTCTGCAAAAGCTTCATTATAAGTAACCCGAAAATTGCCTTTTTTGAGCACCTGCTTCATACTCTTAGAAACCTTCAGCTTTTCCGGAAACAACACCATGCGCGGATCAGGACTCCACCAAAGTATAGGCTGAGAAGCGTCATACCATGGAAAAATACCTCTTTGGTAAGCGGCAGTGAGCCGCTTGAGCGACAAATCTCCGCCAATGGCCAGTAAACCATCTTCGCTGGCATATTCTATAGGAGGAAAATCATCATTTTGCCTGATAATATACATTCAGCCTTTTAACAATTATAAAGTTTTCTGAAATAAAAGAGGCTGTCCAAAAATGGCAATTTTCGACCTACTGAAGAATAATCAGCAAATAAAAATTATCATTTTTAACCAGCCTCCCGCTCTTTTTACTCAAAATACCTTAGAAAGGCAAATCATCGTAATCTTCGTCGTTCATATCATTTGCCGGTTCGAAATTATCTGGTGGTGGCACGTTTTGTCCTCCTGCAGTATTACCTGCTGCAAGATTTTCTATTCTCCAGCCCTGGATAGAGTTAAAATATTTCGTCTCTCCCTGCGGGCTTACCCACTCACGTCCACGTAAGTTTATTCCGATTTTTACTGGTTGCCCAACTTTGTAACTATCGAGTAAATCTGTTTTATCCTGAACAAATTCCACCATAATATGCTGCGGATATTGTTCTTCTGTAGTAACTACCACTTCTCTTTTTCTAAATCCGTTGTTACCAAAGGTTTTAGTATCACCAATCAGTTTAATCTTTCCTTGTACTTCCATTTCTTCTATTTTGCTAATAATAATTTCCAGGCTTCTTCAGGTTGATCTTCATCAATTAAGATTTGTGCCTGCCTATGAATTTCTTTTTTATTTCCTTTTTCTACAATTACGGCAATTTCTGGATTTTTTTCCAGGTATTGCTCTATTTCTTCTTCTGAAGGCAAAGCTTCCACATTTCCCAGCCTCCCCAGGTCATTACCAGTAAGAATTTTGCTGTTCCTTACTTCCTCCGGAAAAGCATCCACGCCAATTCCCACAGTTCTAAGGGGTTTTTTCACCTCAAAAAGTCCTGCATTTGCACGGGAATACCAGTTGCCTCCCATTCGAGCTACCTGATCTATTTTATGTGGATCTATAGCTCCCTTATCATCCAGAATTTCTTCTTTTATGTGCAACTTCAGCACTTCACAAATTACCAGGTTCCCGGCTCCTCCCTCACTTCCCAATTCTACGATTTCATTGACCCTACATTCCATTTGAACCGGAGATTCCGCTACGCGAAAAGGCTTAACCAACTCAGACTTCAGCATGGTGAGTCCGGCTTTTTCAAACTCATTTATTCCCTCTTCATACTCTGTACTGGAAAGGGACATTTGCTGCACAATATCATAATTTACGATATTTATTACGATCTCCATTGTCGCTTTTACGTTAATATAAGTGTGCTTCACCGTGTTATCCCTCCCTCTCCTTGAAGGTGAAAAAACCAGGATTGGAGGATTGGTACTAAAAATATTAAAATAGCTAAAAGGGGATAAATTGGGCCTTCCTTCCGCATCTACCGTACTGGCAAAAGCAATAGGCCTTGGCCCCACCGCACCCTGCAAATACTGGTGCAGTTCGCTTCTACTAACCTCCTTAGGTCCTATACTTAACATTTTTGGATTTTACACAAAGGTAACGAAACAACGAGGGAATGAAAAGAACGTGCACACAATAATATTCTTCTAAAAACGATTATCTTTAAAACGCATTAAACGTTGATGTCCTTCATGAATTTTACAGATGAGCGTAATTTTAGCCGTTGGTTTATCATCATTTCCTGTCTCGTTGTTGTAAGCCTCGTTCTTTGGAATACCACGATTTTTTTCCAACGCCTCAAGGAAGATGAGCGGTCAAAAATGAGCATTTGGGCGCACGCTCTTCAGGATTTTGAAGAAATGAGCCCAAATGAAGATGCAGCGCTTATTCTCGAAATTCTGAATAACAATACAACGATTCCTATAATCCACACCAATGATAAAGGGGAAATAGACTATACAACCAATATTGATCCTAAAATCCTGGATAACGAGGAACGCTTAAATGATTTGCTTCTCCAAATGATGGAAGAAAATGAGCCGATAATCATTAATCTTGGAGAAGGACAGGAACAATATATTTACTACGGAAATTCCCCCACTCTAAATAAGCTAAAATATTATCCTGTTGGCCTCACCCTTATCGGATTCCTTTTTATCGGGGTGGTTTATTTTTTCTATACAACCACTAAATCAAGCGAACAAAACAAGCTGTGGGCGGGAATGGCAAAGGAAACGGCCCATCAAATTGGTACTCCCCTCTCGTCACTTATAGGCTGGACAGAGATTTTAAAGGATGAAAACGTCAACAAAGATTACATTACAGAAATTGAAAAGGATGTAGACCGTCTTAAAACAATTACAGAACGTTTTTCTAAAATTGGCTCTGCGCCTTTGCTGAAGATTACAGATGTGGTTAAAGCCACTCAGGAAAGTTTTGATTATCTGCAGGTCAGAAGTTCCAATCTTATTGAATTTTCTATAAATGTACCTAAAAAAGCAATTGAAGTGGAGTTAAACCAACAATTGTATAGCTGGACTATTGAGAACCTTGTAAAGAATGCCATAGACGCGATGCGCGGTAAAGGAAAATTAAATATTGAAATTAAAGAAGAACCTAAATGGGTGTGTATTTTAATAAAAGATACCGGCAAAGGAATAGAAAAGAGTAAGTTCAAAACCATATTCGAACCAGGGCAGACTTCCAAAAAACGTGGATGGGGATTGGGTCTGTCGCTCGCAAAAAGGATTATCGAAGAATATCACAAAGGCAGGATAAAAGTTCTGCAAAGTGAGATCAATAAAGGGACTACTTTTAAAATTTCCCTTCGAAAAATCTAAAACTTTTTCAGAATTGTTCTTAGCTCATCGGGAATCCTGAAGGTTTTATTTTCGTCGAAATCATAACACACCACTACGTCTTCACCTTCAGCACATATTTCATCATTCTCATTCAGGATTATGTGATTCAGACTAAAACTGGAATTCTTCATTTCACCGAGTTTTGTTTTTACGATAGCCTTGCCGGGGTAATAAAGCGATTTTTTAAAATCACAATGTGTAGAAACAAGCATGGTTCCTTTGTTTGAGTTGTTGTAACTCTCATAAATACCGGTAGCTTCCCAAAAATTTACACGCCCGGATTGGAGATAACGCATATAGGAAACATTATTTACATGTTGATAAATATCCAGATCACTCCAATCAATACGTATCTCCAGGCTGAGTTTATAATCAGATAAATCCACTAAAGCACCACATTTTCCTTAATAGCATCTGCCAGCTCCTGGAATTCCTCTTCGGTCATTTCCTGATTTTTGGAGAAATCCATGTCCTGCATACTGTTCAATGGGATTAGATGCACGTGAACATGAGGTACTTCCAGACCAACCACAGCCATTCCCACTCTTTTACAGGAAACTGTTTTTTCCAGCCCTATTGCCACCTTTCGCGAAAAGCGCATTAACTCCTGATACATCTCTTCTTCCAGCTCAAAAATCTTATCGACTTCTTTTTTGGGTATACAAAGCGTATGGCCTTTTGCATTAGGTCTGACATCCAGGAAGGCAAGAAACTGACTGTTTTCGGCTACTCTGTAAGCAGGAACTTCACCTTTTGCTATTTTAGAAAATAAACTGGCCATAACTATATTATTTTTTACTTGTTAGTTCTTATAAAAGTAAAAATCCTTTCCGTAATTCTTAGTTAAAGAACATGAAAAGGATTTTCTATTTTGGGGTCAGAATTTAACTATTCCCGCCAGATTTCGAGAATATCGAAAGTTATTGTACCATTAGGCACCTGAATTTCTGCTGTGTCACCTACTTTTTTCCCAAGCAGGCCTTTTCCAATAGGAGAATCTACAGAAATTTTACCCGATTTTAAGTCAGCTTCGCTTTGCGCGACCAGCTTATAATTCATTTCAGCACCATTCGTCTGATTTTTAATTTTCACAAAAGAATGTACTAAAGCTTTCGAGGTGTCCAGCTGAGATTCATCTATCACCCTGGCATTAGCTACAATTCCTTCCATTTTAGAAATTTTCATCTCAAGCAGCCCCTGGGCTTCTTTAGCCGCATCATATTCGGCATTTTCACTCAAATCTCCTTTATCCCGGGCCTCTGCTATGGCTTCTGACGCTTTGGGACGCTCCACATCCCTTAACTGATTTAGCTCATCTCTCAATTTTTTGAGCCCTTCTGCTGTATAATAAGATACTTTGCTCATAACTTATACGTTTATATCTACAATTGAGGTTTTAAACCCTCGTTCATTTTTTTAAGTTTAATATCATAATGATGTTTGGTTTCTTTGCTTCCCGGAAGGGCGGGAATGAACGGCATTTAAAGTTTTTCCTGCCGTTATAAACTTTAGCTTCATTACTGAATAGAAAAAATCCCATTTTTAGGCGGGATTTCTATATTAACAAATGTAAGGAATATAAAGCTTCGGAACAATTATATTATTTTCGCATTCTAAAGATATTACCTGGAGAAAATCAATATTCAAAAGAAAAAGCTTTACTATAATTTAAATCACATGATAAAAAAGACAATTTTCGGCATATTCAGTATTTTGATGTTCTTAAGCTGCACATCTGATGATGATGAATACAGGAATAATCCAAATTTGGTCGACCTGAATTTCAGAATTCAGCTAAATCTGGATCTACCGGAATACAATAAGCTTCAATTTCCCGGAAATAGCTTTACTACCTACAGAGAGGGTATAAAAGGCATTGTAGTTTATAATATTAACAACACCCAATACATAGCTTTTGAGCTTAGTGATCCCAATCACCCACCAGGCGACTGCTCGGCAATGGTTGTAGAGGGAATTACAGCAAAATGTACTTGTGACGACGGGAATGAATACAATATCATAACGGGAGAATTGACAAGCGGAACCGGACAATACTCTATGAAACCTTACAGGATTGAGCGTCGCGGAAACTTTATTGAAGTTTATAATTAATGCTGAAAAAAAGTGAAGGTCGAAATTTGCCAATTTTCGACCTTCAAACAATTCGTTGATAAAATCCCGAAAGCTGAAAATCTTCAGCTTTCAGGAGAAAAAGGATTAAAACTTCAGTGTTAATCCGGCTAAGAAGTTTGTTGTCGCCTGTGGATAATATCCTGCACCGTCCAGAGTTTGTACGCCACTTGCAAAATCAGGATTTTCAACGTTAAATGTGTAGTAATATCCGTTAGAAACATATTCTTCATTAAAGATATTATTTACCAGCCCTGTAAAAACAATCTCTTCAAATACAGGTGCATCCCTCCAGGTATACTGCACATTAAAATCATTGATAAAATAGCTCTCCAACTTAGAATTTTCGGCTTCAATGTTACTCATGTATTGCTCTCCTACAAACTTTGAAAGCAACTTAAGCTCCAGTCCTTGTACAGGAGAATAGCCTATGATGTTGCCGGCAACAATTTCCGGGGAAAAAGAAATATCCGTTTTACCGTACTCTCTTAACTCCCCGTTAAGGGTTGAAACAAAATCTACATTTTTGTTTCGGCTAATGGCGATATTTGGCATTATTGTAAAATGGTCAGAAAGCCTGATGGTTGCGTCAATTTCCAACCCAAGACGATAACTGTTCCCGCTGTTCTCTCTAACAAAAGCACCAACATCATCAATTCCCCCTGTTAAGACCAATTGATTTCGATAATCCATCAAATAAAGATTGGAATTGATCTGGAAAGAAGGGCTGTTATACCTCCAGCCCAGTTCGTAATCATTCAGCTCTTCAGCTTCGGGGTCTCCATTTTCATAATCACTCCTTGTGGGTTCCCTGTGAGCGCGGGCATAAGAAGCATAAAATTGATTTTGAGTATTCATTTGATAAGTTAATCCTGCTTTAGGATTAAAAAATTCAAAAGAATCGTCCACATTAAAAAAAGTCCCATCATCAAGCAGCCCATGGGTTTCATAATTGACCGTTCTTAACTGCAGGTCACCATAAGCGGCAAGTTTTTCAGTAATAGAAAAAGTGGCCTTAGCATAGATATTAAAGTCGGTTTTCTTTCCTGTATTATCGTAATAAAGATCAGAGGGACCGTTATTTCGTGCAAACTGAGTGTAAATTACTTCACCAAAATGATCTCCTACATACCTGTTCCAGCCACCTCCAAGAACGGCGTCTACTTTTTCGTTTTCATAAGTTAAGCTGAAAACGGTTCCGTAGAAATCATTATCCAGCCATTCCCTGGAAACAAGATCTGAAGTAGTTACTTCTTCGCCACCTGCCGTGAAAGGTTGTAAACCAAATTCGGTTAGTGCAGCTTCTTCTTCATATTCCTGATAATATCCTCTCCCTTTCGTATAATGCAAGGCTATATTGGAAGACCAGTTTTCATTATAATCTTCATTCCATAGGAACTGATAATGATCCTGCCAGTAATTATCGGTTTGATCTTCATAAAACTGAACATTGCCATCATCATCGGTATACATTCCGGCGGGATTAAACCTACGGTTTTCCCTTAAAGTTTCCCCATCTATCCCATACCAGGCATGGTAAGTGGTTTCGGTACCACCAAAAGAAATCGCCTTTACCAGGGTATTATCATCTACATAAGTTCCCTGAAGAAAATAAGATT
Organism: Autumnicola lenta; assembly: GCF_031846515.1. Classification (NCBI taxonomy): domain Bacteria; kingdom Pseudomonadati; phylum Bacteroidota; class Flavobacteriia; order Flavobacteriales; family Flavobacteriaceae; genus Autumnicola; species Autumnicola lenta. The sequence continues at coordinate 83,752 of NZ_JAVRHO010000011.1, read as the reverse complement.
TCAACTCACTTTCTGCCCGATCTATATATCCGTCACTCCTGATTTTTGAAGCCCTTCCGGCAAATTCCCAGTGATCATTCATAAGACCTGTGCTGAATTCCAGCGTATGCTTGAAGGTATTATAAGAACCAATACTGTTCGCGAGTTGAGCTGAAGCTTCTTCCTGATAACGATCTGTAAGAATATTCAGGCTGGCACCAAAAGCACCCGCCCCGCTTGTTGAAGTTCCTACTCCACGCTGCAATTGAAGGTTTTGAACAGAAGAAGCAAAATCTCCCATATTTACCCAAAAAACACCCTGACTTTCAGCATCGTTAAGAGGGATACCATTTACGGTTACATTTACACGGGTTGCATCGCTTCCCCGCACTCTTATTCCGGTATATCCCACTCCTGCACCAGCATCACTTGTAGAGACCACGTTTGGCATATAATTCATCAACACCGGAATATCCTGCCCCAAATTGCGGTCTTCAATTTCTTCATTGGATAAATTGCTATAAGTGATAGGCTCTTGTGCAGATACTCTTACCGAAGAAAGGAAAACCTCATCAAGGACCTCTTCTGCAGTGCTCATATCCACATCCAGAACTTTATCCTGGTTTAAATTTACCTGGACGCGCTTCCTGTTTCCGAAGGAAAAGAGAATGGTATAATTCCCTTCCTGCAAGGTGAGGGAATAATTTCCATCTTCATCGGTCTGTGTTCCATTGCCGGTGCCGGTTGCAAAAACACTAACTCCTTCCAAAGGTGTTTCTCCTTCGGTTACAGTTCCCTGTAAAGTGTAATTTTGAGAAAAAGCCTGCATTGAAAAGAAAAGCAAGCTCAGGAAAAATAATACGTTTTTCATCCGTAATAAAAATTTTTACGAATAAAAGGGGCGATTATTCCTTGATTAATAATTGATTAAAAAAATAAATCCTGAAATTGCCTTGTGATTTCCGGCATTTTCAGGAGTACGCTATACAATGCGCAATTTCTTGCACTTTTCCCTTGGCAGCATTACCCGCCCAGGTTCATTGGGTATAATCTCAGCCCCCGTTTTGGCGGCACCCCTTTGAGATTTGCGGCAAATGTAAACAGGTTTTTTCAATAACCAATAATTTATTTCGTTTGATTTTAATAATGTAATTTAGCAGGGATATAATCATGCGCAACACAAGACAATCCATAACATTTAAGGTAGTTGCCGGATACCTTATTTTAGCCCTGCTTGTTGGTGCTGCTACCTGGTTTGTCTACACCCAGGTAATTGCTTACACGAACCTTAGCCAGTACAACAATAGCAATAACGAACAACTTTTTATGGTGAGTGAAATCACCACCGACCTCTATGAAACTGAAAACATTAGCCGACGTTTAATCCAGGCAGGGAAGGAAGAAGATGTGGAAATTTACAGCGCACAAATAGATAGCATAAGGGAAAATATACAATTGCTGAAAGAGCGATATTCTGATTCTTTAATGCAAACCGGGCTGGACAGCATAGGTAAATTACTAACGCAAAAGACAGAAAACCTTCAGGAGCTACTGGAACTTAGAAAACAAGACAGGAACACCAATTACTATTCGCAGGTCCTACGGGAACTAAGAAGAGTGGACGAATCTTTTGCTGAAGATGATTATGAAAGGCGGTTCAATAATTTAGAGCCGCACCAGCGAAATGTTCTTATAAGCTGGCTGGAATATGCCAAGGAAGACAACGCTGAAACCCTGACTAACAAGACGGCAGATTCTTTAGTAAATTCTGTAAAACGGGTACTGAGTGAATTGGAATACGCAAACCGCGAATTCCGGAAAACAGTACTGGAGAAAGAAGACCAATTACTGGATAATGACCTGATCCTTAACCAGCAACTGCGAAGCTTGCTTTCTACAATCGAACAGGAAGAGCGGGAAGCATCATTAGTACGTACAGCAAATTCTCAGGCAATGCTGGAGAGAACTTCTCAAATTATTTTCTTTGCAGGCATTGTAAGTATTATTATTATTCTGATTTTTTTAATTCTTATTTTAAAAGATATTTCCCAAAGCCAGAAGTACCGGCTGCAATTGGAAGAAGCCAAGAATTTTGCCGAAACGCTCTTAAAAAGGAGAGAGCAATTTATGGCCGCCATCACCCACGATCTACGTTCGCCGCTTACGACTGTAATAGGTTATTCAGATTTAATGAAGAAAACAAGGCTGGAAAGCAAGCAGGGTCGTTACCTGGAACAGATAAGAAAATCTTCAGATTTTATCCTGCACCTGGTAAATGATCTTTTGGATCTTTCTAAACTTGAGGCAGGTAAAATGCTGGTAGAAAGCCTACCATTTAATCCGAAGAACCTTATTGAAGATACTGTTAACAATAATATCCCGGCAGAAACAAAGGACGAGGTTAAGGTAATTATAGAAGCTTCAGAAGAAACCGATACTGATGTACTTAGTGATCCTTTTCGTATCAAACAAATCATTGCGAACCTCGTAACCAATGCTTACAAGTTTACAGAAGAGGGTGAAATTCGTGTAACCTCAAAGATTGTCAAAAAGAAAGCGGACTGGCTGGTGATTTCTATAAAAGACACTGGAATAGGAATTTCTGAAGCAAAGCAGGAAGAGATCTTTGAAGAGTTTTCCCAGGAAAACAGTAAAATTGAAAAACAATATGGAGGAACAGGCCTGGGGCTAACAATTACAAAAAGCCTTGCGGGACTGTTAAAAGGAGATATTAAGTTAAAGAGCAAACCGGGAGAGGGAAGTGAGTTTATTGTCTCCATACCTATAACCTGTGTTACTGTAAAAGGACAAAAAGAAGAATTAAAACCTAAAGTAAATCCTGAAAAAGTGGACCTGAGTGGCAAAAAAGCTTTGGTCGCCGATGACGAAAATTCCCAGCTGGCTTTAACAAGCGAACTGGTAAAATCAATTGGCTTTAGTTGTGAGACCAGTGTAAACGGGAAACAGGCCCTGCAGAAATTAGAAGCTGAAAAGTTCGATCTTGTATTAACAGATATTCAGATGCCAATAATGGACGGTTTCGCACTTATCAGGGAAATAAGAGCCACACCTCAGTTAAAAGACATTCCCGTGATTGCCCTATCTGGGCGAAGGGAAATTTCTTCGGAAACTTATCTCGATGCAGGATTTAACAAGAATCTGCTAAAGCCATACCAACCTGCCGATTTGCTCAGCACAATAGCTGAAATATTTAAGGTGGAAATTCAGTCTAAAAAACATAAGAAACAACAACAAAAAAATATTACCACGGCATATGACCTGGAAGAAATTTACCTTTTTTCCGGTGGTGATGATGAGGCTATGGAAATAATTATAAAGGCTTTTCTGGATAGCTCAAAAGAGAATGTTGCAGGACTCGAAAAAGCTTACAAAGAAAGAGATACGGAAACGTTGGGCAAGATTGCCCATAAAATGCTCCCTATGCTAAAGCAGATGAAAGCCGCTCATGTGGTTCCGGTCCTGGAGAAACTTGAAAGACAGGAGGAAGTTTCAGACTCAGAAGTAGATTTGACCATCAGGGAGTTAAAACAATTAATGAAAAGCCTGGAAACCGAGGTTACAATTTAATCCCGTACTGCTTAAGTTTGTTGTATAACGTTTTGCGGTCTATAGAGAGTATCCTGGCAGCTTTGCTTTTATTCCCACCGGATTTTTCCAGGGCATCAAGAATAAGCTGCTCTTCGTTCTTATTTCTAAACAAACTATAATCATCATCAGATTTCTCTGCAGTAGAAATTTCGTGAGGCAAGACTTTTAGAGGTATTAAATCCTCCTGCGTAAGCAGCACCGCCCTTTTTACCATATTCTTTAGCTCCCTGAGATTCCCCGGCCAGCTATAATTTTTAAAAGCATCTACTGCCTTATCACTAAATCCTAAAACATTCTTTTCCAGTTCAGCATTAGCTTCATCCAAGAAGTGTTCAGCAAAGATCATCAAATCGTCTGTGCGCTCTTTTAAAGACGGCACCTGTATAGAAAATTCATTTAACCGGTGATACAAATCTTCCCTAAATTCTCCTTCTTTTACTGCCTGAGCGAGATCTTCATTAGTTGCCGTTACCACCCTTATATCTACTTCTATTTCATTATTACTCCCTACCGGCTTTATCCTTCTTTCCTGAAGTGCTCTTAACAACTGTACCTGTAGTTCGTAACTTAGATTACCTATTTCGTCAAGAAACAAGGTTCCGCCGTTGGCAGCCTGAAAATGACCGGTTTTATCATTAATAGCACCGGTAAAGGAACCTTTTAGGTGACCGAAGAATTCACTTGAAGCTATTTCTTTTGGAATGGCCCCACAATCTACAGCAATAAATGGCGCTCCTTTCCTTTTACTCTGGTTATGGATACTTTTTGCTACCTGCTCTTTTCCGGTTCCGCTTTCCCCCATGATAAGAACAGACATATTTGTTGGTGCTACCAGCTCGATATAATCATTGAGCTTTTTGGAAGCATCACTCACCCCTTTTACAAAACTACTACCTTTAAAAGAACTATTCGCAGTTTTCTTTTCCGGCGGGCGCGAAGGCTCCTCCTGCTGAACAGATCGCACCGAGTTGTGGTCCAGTGCATTTTTAATTGTCTGTAAAATCGATTCCGGCCTAAAGGGTTTGGAGACGTAGTCAAAAGCTCCAAATTTCATTGCCTGCACAGCCATACTAATTTCAGCATAGCTTGTCATTACTATAACCTCTGTTCCTTTGTTAGCAACTTTTGCTTCTTGAAGTATGTCCAGCCCATTATCATCCGGAAGACGTACGTCGGTAATTACCATATCAAATTGAACGGAAGAAATCTTCTTATAAGCCTCTGCAGCAGAAAAAACCAGTTCTACATTATAATCCCTTTTTACTAAAAAGGTCTTTAACATTGTTCCAAAAGCAACGTCGTCTTCTACCAGGAGAATTTTTGCCATAGTTATTGAGAAAGTATACCTACAAAGTTAACAATCTTTGCATCATACGATTTTAAAATCGGACATAAAAAAAGAGGTCCTTAATAAAAAGACCTCTTTCCTACAATTGTAAATTACATTATAACTTAGAATTGTTAGTATCCATTTGCCGGATGAAGGGATGAGAAACCATCCTTTCATAATTCACCTAATAAAATAAAGAAATGTTCCTGGTGTTAGTTGTTAGTTGTTGGTTTTCGGAAAAAATCCGAAAAGAACATTTCTTCATCTCATTTGTCGGGATAACAACTTTTAGTTGTTATTATTCTCTGTCCATCCGTTGCTGAAAGAGTCGGCTTCTCTTAAATTCCAGCATTTAAAAATTATAAAATTTACTTCTACTCTTGCTTTTCTTCAATCCATTTACCATCAGCATCAGCTACTACATTTTTGGATTCTCCGTCTACGTTAATAGCAATTTTGTAAACCTTTTTCCCCTCATCATCGGTCTTCACCCAAGCCTCTTCCGTAGTGGCGCCTTCAAAATCTTTAATAACCGCTACTTTTACAGCTTGAGGTAAAGCCATAATTTCAATCGTTTGAAAATCATCAGTTTGCTGCTCTTGCTCTACTTCCACTATTTCTTCTTCCATATCTGTAGCCTGAGCCTGGATATCATTGGTTGATATTAAAAAGGCGGCAGCTGCAATTAAACTTAAACCTAGCTTTTTCATAATTTCATTATTTTTATAGTTAATGTATAATCAATAGTGGGAAAATTATACCAAAATTCAATTTTTTTTTAAAACACTAATTATCAAATGAATACGTGATTAAAATATAAGAAATTTTATAATTTTATGTAGAACATCATGCGGATTAAGAAAACCTTATGTAGAAAAGGCTCACACCACCTTCCCACAGTCCGGCAAATAAAAAGAGGCTCTTTTGAAGCCTCTTTCTAATCCGAAAATCTAAATAATTCGACAATTCTCTTGTTCAAATTAATTAAATCAATTTATCTATCTAACCTACTACCATAATGAAAAGATTGTACCATCTATGAGAAATAAGTCCTTATTCATATAATCCCCCTGTTTTAAACACATTGCGCGGTTTACAAGGAATCTTACAGCTAAAAAATATTTGGGGAAATGTGTGACTGCTTCCACATTTATGTGGAAATTTTTCACGCCCCCTCTACTTTAAGGGATCTTTACGATTTGCCTTTTTTTCAGAATTTATCTTCTTTTTCTTTAATCTTTTCATTTTGGAAGCTTTTGAAGGCCTTGTTTTTTTCCTGATTTTCGGCTTTTTCAGAGAATCCTCAAGAATATTAAAGAACCGCTGCGAAACATATTCTTTATTTTTATGTTGACTCCGGGATTCATCACTCTGCAGAATCAAAATATTCTCTTTTGTAAGACGAGTTTCCAACTTCTTAAGAATTCTTGTTTTTTCTTCTTCAGAAATTCCGGAAGATTCCCCTACATCAAAATGGAGCTCCACCTTAGATGCAGTTTTGTTCACGTGCTGCCCTCCCGGACCAGAACTTTTAACGGCTTTATAGTTTAATTCCCTGAGTAACTGCTCCCGGTCCACTATTTCTAATTTACCTGATGGGACTTTTTAAGAAGATCTGCCACGCTTTTTACAGGATTAAACGTAGAAACAGGCACCTCAACAAAAACAGTATTCCATTTTGCCATTGCACCGTTCCATAAGCCGGGGCGTTCTAAAGCTTTTAAAGGCTTTCCGTCTTTTGTTTTATCTGCAATAAAGCTGGTCTTTGGATCTACATATTGATTGAGATCAAAAGACTTCCCTTTGTAATCTTTTAGTCCGCATACAATATCCACCGGATTAAAATGAGTGGCTTCCTGAGCTGTTTTTAATTGTTCAGGATTATCCTGATCTATTTGTGCACCTTCAATAATCTGCAGTGAAATTTCACCATTTTCATCCCTAACAAGGAAAGGACCTCCCCCGGGCTCACCTTCATTTTTCACCATTCCGCCCACTCTTAGCGGCCGGTTGATTTTATCTTTGAGATACTGAATTTTTTCTTCCGAAGAAAGTTCGGCAAATTTCTCTTCCAGACTTCTGAAAAGTTCATTTTGAAGAAACTCTGAAATTTCCTGTATTTCTTCTTCAGAAACATTCCCGGAGTCAAGTTTATTCAAGTAGTTAAAACACTTTTCCTGAAGCTTCAGCAATTTCCCACCTAACATTTTCTTGTAATGAACTACTTCAGAAATATTATCTTCAGTCACTACATTATCTATATTCTTTAGAAAAGCAAGATCTGCTGTTTGATTGTTGAGATTTTCTATAAGTGCGCCGTGACCCCCGGGACGAAAGAATAAATCTCCTTCTTTAGTACGAAATGGTTCATTGTTATCATCAACTGCAATCGTATCTGTTTTAGGATCCTGAAAAGAATAGGACACCTCGAATTTTACTCCTGCTTTTTCTTCAGCTCTTTCTTTAATATTTTTAAACTCCCACTTAAATTTATCCTGATGCTCTTCAGAAATGGTAAAATGCACTTTCGCAACTCCGTCAACCGCAATATATTCCGCCGCTTCAATTAAATGCTCTTCAAAAGCCGTTCTTAAGCCAGACCTGTATTTGTGGAAAGGGACAAGTCCTTTTGGATAATCACTTAAATCCAACCCCTCTTCAAACAGCATATTTTTCACAATAGCCAGATGTTGCTCATCATGAGAAAGTTCGTCAAAATTTTCTGTATTCTTTCGGGCATAGTCAAGCGCAAGGCTGTAGAAAGGAAGCTGATCTATTTTTTCAAAAAATTTCTGAAGTTTTTCATCATCCTGTTTATCCAGATAGGAACGCAAGCCTTCTTTTGAAGGATCGAACTCATCCACGAAATTGTGTAAAGCCTTAAACATTCTTGTTGCAGCTCCAGAGGCAGGCACGAATTTTATCACCTCCAGTTTTTCTTTTTCAGAATCATACAAAGAAATAAATTCCTGCTTCTCGTCTTCAGAAAATGCAAAAATTCCCTTACCGGCAGTTGCAGCTTCGCTTATATCTACCTTTATATTTCCTCTTTTAAAAATTTTTACCTGGTCTTCTACTTCCTGTTCGCTGATTCCTTTTTCTTTAATCTGCGCAGTATCTTTTTCGCTGAGCTTCACTTTTTAATTTTTAGTTGGTTATTAATAATTGAAACAGCGGTTTTAAAACGTTCTTCTTCATCACCCTTTAAAACCACAAATGGTTTATTATTCTGCTCAAGTGCAGCTTTAAACCGTTGAAACATCCCAATGCGATCATCTGGTTTATCCCGGAGATCGTCGGGCGTCCATTCCACATCAATATACGTTAAAAAATATAAATCGTAGTGGTTGTTTAACGCATGTTTAAGAAGTAATGGCGGGCAGTATCCGTTATAATAAGCCTCAGAGTAAACTTTTAGCTCCAGCAAGTCGGTATCACAAATTAGTAAATCTTCCGTAACAGCAGCCAGATCATTTTCTCTTTTCATCTGCCCTTCTGCAATCGGGATTAAATCTTCCGGCTGACAAATCTCCTTTTCTTCGTCCCACTTTTTCTGAAGATATTCCCGCATATATTCCTTTACCCACACAGTATTGTAATGCGCAGCCAATTGTGTAGCAAGAGTGGTCTTTCCTGTAGATTCAGGACCAAATAGTACTATCTTTATGCAGGACGCAGATCGTTGCGCAAGTCTTTCTTCCATGCTCTATAACCGTAAATGGCAATTATTGTAAATGCAAAATATTGAATAGCCGTAAAAGCGAGGCCTTTATAGAAGTACAGGGGCACCGAAATTATATCTCCAATAATCCAGAAAATCCAGTTTTCAATTTTCTTTTTAGCCATCTGCCACATTCCCACGAAAAATATTGCCGTGGTAAATGTGTCGACATAGGCGGTCCAGTCTGTCCATTTCTCAAAATATTCGTAAACCAGAAAAACGAAAAGCAAAGTTCCCAAAAAGATGAATAGCGCCTGCCAATTCTCCTTCCTGGTGGTATTTGTGATTGGGGTAAAATGGGTAGCATCTACTTTTCTTGTCCAAATATACCAGCCATAAATACTCATGGAAAAATAATAGGCATTAATCATCATGTCTCCCAAAAGACCATAGACGGCGAGAATATAAACAAAAAGGGCCGTGCTGATAATACCCGTTGGATAAACGAGAATATTATTGTTCTTGGAATAAATTACACTTAAGAAACCAAAAACAACTCCTATAAGCTCCAGGACGAGGAGGTGCGTAGGAATCCCATAGTATTGTTCGAAGAAGAAATCAAAAATCGGCTGCATAGTCGCTAAGGTCAGATTTTACAATTTTCACGTGGATTAGTCCGCGTTCTATGGCTTCAAAAGCAGATTTTATTTCAGTGTTCAGGAGTTGCATAATTTCATTATAATCTCCATATATCTGAGTACTTAATGGATTCTCCCGGATCGTTAATCCTGAAGCCCTTAATGTTTTGATAAAATCGATAATTGCCGGTTCATAATTATCCTGTATTGGCGTAAGGGTAAGCTCTACTGAAATCTGCATACTATGAGTTTGCTCAAAGGTAAAAGGATACTATAAAAATCTCATGAAAATTGCCATTTTTCCCTGCATATTTTCCAATCACAGTATTTCTGTTCAATTCTTTAGTCCCGTAATAGTCCAAATACCCATTACATAAAAGCTATATCCCTGTAAAGCTAGCATCTTCAAAAGCAGTCCCAATTACCACAATATCAGCTCCCGCAGTATAAGCTTCCTGAAGTTGTTCTTTGCTGCGTATGCCACCACCTACTATCAGTGGAATCGTAATGGTTTTTTTTACTTCGGAAATAATTGCAGCTCCCACAGGGATTTTTGCTCCACTTCCGGCTTCCAGATAAACCAGGTTTTTTCCTGAAAATTCGCCTGCCAAAGCTGTTTCAGAAATTAGATTTACTTTACTCTGCCCTATAGGTTCGGTTTGGCTAACCCGCTGTACGGCAGATTCCTTACCGCCATCAACGAGAATATAAGCTGTCGGAAGAATTTCGAGCCCCGAAAACTGTAGTTTGGGAACAGACTTTATTTGCTGCCCAATTAAATATTCCGGATTTCTTCCGGAAAGCAGACTCAAAAACAGAATAGCGTCAGCTTCTTCAGTGATCTGTTCGTGACTTCCGGGAAATAAAATTATTGGTAATTTTGAATGCTTTTTTAAAGCTTCAACTGTTTGCTCTGTTTGCTGTGCTGTGGCGGTGCTTCCTCCTACAAGTAGATAATTGGCATTTTGGGGCATCCGCTTTAGAAAAGCTTCAGCTTTGGTATTATCAAATTTTTCAGGATCTACTAAAACACATAGCAGTTTTTCACCCCGGGAAGCTGATGCTAAAATTTCAGAATAAATAGAAGTCATTAATCGTCAAACTTCATATTTTCAGTAGAACGAGAGGCATGAACGCAGGTAAAACCCTCAAATTCTAAAAATTCAAGATCAAAATGTGCAGTATTACCTCTATAAAAGCTTTTTCCGGTGGTAGCATTCGCCTCAAAGTCGAAATCTTTGATATCTATGTGGTGCAAAAAGCTCAAACCCGGTTCTGCCTGCAATTTATAGATAGATTCCTTAGCTCCCCAGACAATAGTAAGTTTTCGCACAAGGGCTTCTTCATTAGCCAAAGTATGATACTCTTTTAAAGGAGTGAATTTATTGGCAATTTTCAGGATTTTATCGCGCTGCTTTTCAATGTCAATTCCCACTTCTTTGTCGCTAACGATAATCCCGGTAAAATCAAAAGAATGAGTAATAGAGATATATTTTCCATCTTTGAGGTGAGGTTTACCCAAATCGTCGTAATACAAATCATTGTCTGTATAGCCGGCTTCAGCCAATAAATGCCTGATGCTCATAAAACCCCGCCGATGAATTTCAGATTTCATACCCTCAACTCTCTCCCGGCAATGCGCAGTAAGTTCTATGCCTTTACTTAGCCATTCCAGCGATTCTTCAATCTTCCAAATGAGGACTTTAGTGCGCTCATCAACTGTTATTGTTTTGTAAAGTGACATGCAATTTTCTTATATATTACTTACTTTTGCAACTTAATAGTTACTGTAATCAAATATAACAATATGTCCACTAAAACGGTGCCTTATACGGCATATAAAGTAAAAGATATTTCCCTGGCAGCATGGGGAAGGAAAGAAATTGAGCTGGCTGAAGCAGAAATGCCAGGCCTGATGTCACTTAGGGAAGAATTTAAAAATGAGCAGCCATTAAAGGGGGCCAGAATTGCCGGTTGTTTGCATATGACCATTCAAACTGCTGTTCTTATTGAAACTCTTGTTTCTTTGGGAGCTGAAGTTACCTGGAGTTCCTGTAACATTTTTTCTACACAAGATCAGGCTGCCGCTGCGATTGCTGAAGCTGGCATCCCTGTTTATGCGTGGAAAGGAATGACTGAGGAAGAATTTAACTGGTGTATAGAACAAACGCTTTTCTTTGGGGAAGATCGCAAACCCCTGAACATGATTCTTGATGACGGTGGAGATCTTACCAATATGGTCTTTGATAAATATCCGGAACTTACTGAAGGAATCCGCGGACTTTCAGAAGAAACCACTACAGGGGTTCACCGTTTGTACGAACGAATGAAAAAAGGAACGCTTGCCATGCCGGCCATTAACGTAAACGATTCTGTCACCAAATCTAAATTCGACAATAAATATGGTTGTCGCGAGAGTGCGGTAGATGCGATACGTCGTGCCACAGATGTGATGCTTGCAGGAAAACGAGTAGTTGTTTGTGGATATGGAGATGTGGGTAAAGGAACTGCCCAGTCATTTAAAGGCGCCGGATCTATTGTAACGGTTACAGAAATTGACCCAATTTGTGCTTTACAGGCTGCAATGGACGGTTTTGAAGTGAAAAAACTTGAAACCGTACTTCCAAAAGCAGATATCGTGATTACCACTACTGGAAATAAAGATATTGTGCGCGGTGAACATTTCAAAGCGATGAAGGATAAGACCATCGTTTGTAATATTGGGCATTTTGACAATGAGATTGCAGTTGCGTGGTTGAATGAGAACTACGGTGATACAAAAGATGAAATTAAACCTCAGGTAGATAAATATACCATAGACGGAAAAGATATTATTCTTCTTGCTGAAGGCCGACTGGTAAATTTAGGTTGTGCCACAGGACATCCAAGTTTCGTAATGAGCAATTCCTTTACAAACCAGACTTTAGCGCAGATAGAACTTTGGAACCATTCAGATAAGTATGAAAATGAAGTTTATATGCTTCCAAAGCATTTAGATGAAAAAGTAGCTGCACTTCATTTAGAAAAAATTGGAGTTGAACTGACAGAACTTTCCAAAGAACAAGCCGATTATATTGGTGTTGAAGTGGAAGGACCGTTTAAACCGGAATACTACAGGTACTAGACTGTAGGCTATAGGCTATAGGCTATAGGCAAAAAATAAAAAATCCTGTTCGGAATGATTCTGAACGGGATTTTTTTATTGATAGACTTTCCAAAAAGTGCGACTTCCAAAATGGCTATTATCGGCCTGAAATCTCAGCATTAATCCACAAATAATCTCTCGTCTTCTTAGAATATTGTAGGGAGTATCTGGATTCTTATATCTTCTCTTCCCTGCTTCAGTTTAAAATAAAGACTCCGAAATGCCAATTATCAACCCGCTATTTTCCGCAATAAAAAAAGCCCTCAGTTTTCACTGAAGGCTTCAAATATCTTAAAAAGAAATGCTTATGCTTCAAACGGTTCAATAGAAACGTAAGATTTATTGTCTTTCTTTTTAGTAAATTTTACAAGGCCATCTACTCTGGCATGTAAAGTATGATCTTTTCCTGCGTACACATTCTCACCTGGATTGTGTGCAGTTCCTCTTTGTCTTACAATGATATTTCCGGCTACGGCAGCTTGTCCTCCAAAGATCTTTACACCTAAGCGTTTCGATTCTGATTCCCTACCGTTCTTGGAACTACCAACTCCTTTTTTGTGAGCCATCTTATATTAGTTTTAGTATATTAATAAAATTAGCTTAATGCAGCAACCAATTCTGCTTTCTTCATTGAAGAGTATCCTTCAACACCTTTGTCTTTAGCCATCTCTCTTAATTCAACAACAGTATAGTTGTTTAAATCCTCAGATTTATTTTCAGACTTAGCTTTAGTCTCTTCTTTCTTTTCAGTTTTTTCAGAAGAAGAAGATTTCTTACCACCTTTTAAAGTAATATCTTCAATCTGAATTTCTGTTAAAGATTGACGGTGTCCATTCTTAACACGGTAACCTTTACGTCTTTTCTTCTTGAAAACAATAACTTTGTCTCCTTTTAAATGACGGGTAATTTTTGCTCCAACAAGAGCACCTTCTATAGCCGGGGCGCCTAAAGTAATATCGTCACCATCACCGGTAAGAAGAACTTTATCAAAAGAGACACTGTCTCCTTCTTCTCCCGCCAAACGGTGTACGAATACTTTCTGGTCTTTTGCAACTTTAAATTGCTGCCCTGCTATCTCTACAATTGCGTACATAGCGTATTTTAATTAATTATTTAAAGATAATTCTGCTTATTTCAAGCGGGTGCAAATATACTTCTAAATAATTAATTGACAAAGTCTTTCTGGAATTTACATCCTAAAATTAAAAGGTATGTTCTTTGCCTTCTTCTGTATTACGGGAAACCTTATGTAGTTGTGTCCAGGCGAAAGTAAGAACCAGCGTACTTGCAAAACCGGCCAATCCAACTCCTACCAACAGGAAGCCTACAGTAGAGGACCAGTCGGTAACCCACATTGGCATGGAATCCAGCATAAAATCCGGATCTATTTCTGTAGCATAAATTAAAAAAAAGATTGTAAATATAGTCGTAGCGAGAAAGCCAGCAGTTAAGCCCACCATAAAACTTTTCCGAAATTTGAATTTATCACCCGCTTCTTTTTTATATCCTTTTATAGCAAAGTAAAGTCCCGCTCCCAGTATCACCATATTAAAAATACTAAAGGCCGGATATTGATGTAGTCCAAAAATAGATAATAACAAAAAATATATAATTAGAGCGGCTGCAATACCGAGTCCGAATTTTACTGGAGTACTTATATTATTCATGGTCATTTAGTTTTTCCTTAGTAAATTTGGGAAAAAACTAGCATTTTATGCCTTAAGGGCTTGTTAATTTTCTCCTCCAGCCCAATAAATCAGGGGGTTTGCAGTAATTATCTTTTTCCTGTAACAAATTAAGCTTTTCAATTACTTATATTTAGACATTAATAAAAAAAACCACTTAAAAAATGATCCACAAGATTAAAACCACCGCCATCGCCCTCTTTTTAGGGTTCTGTGCAATTGGACAGGAGGTAGAGTATACCGAATATAACCTGGACAATGGATTACATGTAATTTTACACCAGGACAATACAGCTCCTGTAGCTACGGTTGGAGTAATGTATCACGTAGGCGCTAAAGACGAAGAAGCAGGTCGTTCTGGCTTTGCTCACTTCTTTGAGCATCTTTTATTTGAAGGCACCGAAAACATTGAACGCGGAAAATGGTTTGACATTGTCGCTGCTAATGGCGGTAGTAATAATGCTAATACCACGCAGGACCGAACTTATTATTACGAAACATTTCCTTCTAACAACCTGGAGCTTGGTCTATGGATGGAATCTGAAAGAATGCTCCACCCGGTTATAAATGAAATTGGTGTAGAAACTCAAAATGAAGTTGTAAAGGAGGAGAAACGTTCCCGTATAGATAACGCCCCTTATGGTAAGATCATCTACTCTACCGGTATCAACAAATACGTTTTTGATAAGCATCCTTACAAAAACTCTGTAATTGGCACCATGGAAGATCTGGATGCAGCCGAGCTTGATGAATTCAAAGCTTTTTTTGATAAATATTACGGACCAAACAACGCAACTTTAGTTGTTGCCGGGGATATTGATATGGAGAAAACTAAAGATCTGATAGAGAAATACTTCGCCGGGATTCCTGAAGGAAATGAAGTCGAGCCAGTTTCAATTGAGGAAGAACCCATTACAGAAACTATCACAGCGACAGAATACGATAGCAACATCCAAATTCCTGCAAAACTTTTTGTTTACCGTACACCTTCTATGGTAGAAAAAGATGCTTATGTTTTAGATATGATTTCTTCTATTCTTACAGATGGCAGAAGCTCCAGGATGTATAAAAAAATGGTAGACGAAGAAAAAACTGCACTTCAGGTGTTGGCTTTCCCCAGATCCCAGGAAGATTATGGAACCTATGTAATGGGTGCTCTTGCTTTAGGTGAAACTCCTTTAGATACTCTTGCCACCTCCATGGATGAAGAAATCGAAAAGCTTCAGAACGAGTTAATTTCAGAAAAGGAATATGAAAAACTTCAGAATAAATTTGAAAATCGCTTTGTAAATTCCAATAGCAGCATAGAAGGTATCGCTTCTTCGCTCGCCACTTACAATGTACTTTACGGTGATACGGACCTTATCAATAAAGAAATTGAAATCTACAGGGATATTACCAGGGAAGATATTCAAAGGGTTGCCAATGAGTATCTTAACGAGAATCAGCGTTTAGAACTGGATTACCTTCCGGAAAGCGAAAAGGAATAACTTAAAAAACTTATAGAATGAAATTTAATATACTCACATTATTTATAGCCTGCTTTTTGACCACAGCGACAATTGCGCAGGTAGACCGATCTAAACAACCTGAACCGGGACCGGCACCAAAGATCAATCTTGGACAGCCTGATGAATTTACATTAGACAATGGATTAAAAGTCCTGGTTGTAGAAAATCATAAGTTACCAAGAGTTTCTGCTTCTTTAATTATAGACAATAAACCTCACACAGAAGAAAAACCGGCTACTTCTGCCCTCGTTTCTTCCCTATTGGGAACAGGAACCGAAAACATGTCTAAAGACGCTTTTAACGAAGAAATCGACTTCCTGGGAGCTGATATTAGTTTTGGATCAGAAAGCGCTTATGCGCGGTCTCTCTCCAAGTTTTTCCCACGGGTAATGGAACTAATGGCTGAAGGAGCTTTAAGGCCAAAATTTACCCAGGAAGAATTTGAAGCTGAGAAAAATAAACAAATCGAAGGTTTAAAGTCTCTCAATAAAGACGTAGGTTCAATTGCAAGCCGTGTAAGTGCAGCTCTAGCCTATGGAGCTAATCATCCCTATGGTGAATTTGCTACCGTGGAAAATACTGAAAAAGTTTCTTTAGAAGACGTAGAAAGCTTTTACAAGAGTTACTTCAAACCTGCCAATGCTTACCTTGTAGTAGTTGGGGATATTGAAACTGCTGAAGTGAAAGAACTGGCCGAAAAGAACTTTGGCAACTGGGAAGCCGGAGCTCCAAATGAGCGGGATTTACCTGTTGTTACCAACGTTGACGCAACACAGATCAACCTTATAGACATGCCAAATGCAGTACAGAGCGAACTAAGACTTCAAAATACAATAGACCTTAAAATGTCTGATGCAGATTACTTCCCTGTTCTGGTTGCCAATCAAATCCTTGGTGGTAGTTTTGGAAGTTATCTTAACATGAACCTAAGGGAAGATAAAGGCTATACTTACGGAGCAAGAACCAATACAGGAGCCGACAAGTATGCCTCCAGATTTATTGCCCAGGCCAGCGTCAGGAACGCAGTAACCGATAGCGCAATTGTAGAGTCTCTAAAAGAAATTAGAAGAATTAAAACAGAGCCCGTAGATGCTGAAATGCTGGAAAATGCAAAAAGTAAGTTTGCAGGTGACTTCGTTCTGGATCTTGAGCAGCCTTCTACCATTGCCAGTTATGCATTAGACATAAAGACAAATGATCTTTCAGAAGATTTTTACGAAAACTTTCTTCAAAACATCAATGCAGTTACTGCAGAAGACATCCAACGTGTAGCCAATAAGTATTATCAAACTGATAATATGAGAATTATAGTGGCCGGTAAAGCTTCAGAAATTGGTGAAAACCTTGAGAAAATTGAATTTGAAGGAAAAACAATTCCTGTAAAGTATTACAACAAACTTGGTGAAGAGGCCGAAAAACCTCAGGCCAAAGAAGTTGATGCTTCTGTAACTGTAGAAAAGGTTTATGAAGATTATATTGAAGCCATTGGTGGACGTGATGCTGTTGAAGAGATAGAAAGTGTTGTAATGAAGGCTGAAGCTTCTGTACAGGGAATGACTTTAAACCTTGTTCTAAAAAGAACTATGGACGGTAAATTAAATCAGGAAGTATCTGTTGGTGGAAATGTAATGAGTAAACAAGTTTTTGATGGTGCAGCAGGATTTGTTGTGGCACAGGGACAAAAAATTCCTTACAGCGAAGAGCAGATAACAGCTGCTAAAGTAGATGCCAATCCTTTTCCTGAACTGGAAGCAGGAGATGCTACTTTAGAAGGAATTGAAACCATTGAAGGAGTTGATGCTTATGTAGTTGCCCTGACCGAAAACAACAAAGCATACTACAGCGTAGACAGCGGATTAAAAATACAGACTGTACAAACTGTTTCCCAGGCAGGACAAACAATGTCTATTCCAACAGGATACAGTGACTATCAGGAAGTGGAAGGTGTGAAATTTCCTTTTAAACTAACCCAGGCCGCAGGTCCTCAGACATTTGAGTTTGATGTAACTGAAATCCTGATTAACGAAGGAGTAAGTGAAGCTGACTTTCAGGAATAAAAATTTTTGCTAATGTTAGATGAGTCGGTTTTCTTAGGAAAATCGGCTCTTTTTTATTTATCCAATTTCTTTTTACGTGGGGTATATAAACTCTTAGATCGGTTTACCACAAATACGCCCACCATAATAACAGATGCTGAGAAAAGCTGCCAGAGACTAAATATTTCACCATCCAAAATACCCCATCCCAGCGCTACCACCGGAATCGTATAAGTAACTGAGGTCGTGAAAACGGGATCTGATATTTGCACCAGCCGGTTAAAAATAATCATCGCAACTCCGGTGCCTAAAATGCCCAATATCGCCACGTAACCTATAGAAGAAAGGATTTTACCTTCAGTAAAATCATTACTTAAGAACCCAGAGAAATAAAGCATTGCCAGGGCTGGAAAAAGAAGAACAAAAAAATTTCCTGCAGCTATTCCCAAAGCAGAAATATCTTTCATATACATCTTCAGAATATTTACATTCATAGCATAAAATCCTGTAGCAACAATAACCAAACCCGAATAAAAGTAGTTCTGATCGGGATTCACACTGGCCCCACTCAGAATTAACGCAAGAGTACCGATTAAGCCTATTACCACACCCAGCACTTTATTCTGAGTAAAAACCGCACGAAAGAAAAAACCACCAAAGATGAGAGTTAATAACGGAGTGGTTGCATTCAGAATGGAAGCTACCGCACTATCTATCTCCGTCTCTGCAAAAGAAAAAAGATATACAGGAAAAAAGGATCCCACGAATCCTGAAATTATTATCCATTTCCATTGCGAGGTGTTGAGTTTCAGCAAAGTTTTAAAGCCAGTGAGTATTAAGAAAACTGCAGCAAAGATAATCCTGAAAGACCCCACCTGGAGAGCTGAAAGGCCAATCAAGCCCTTCTTGATGAGAATAAACGAACTTCCCCAAACCAGGGAAAGAAGGACCAAATAGATCCACTTTAAATTTTTAGCAGGCATATCAATTTTTAAAACTGCAAAAATCGATATTCTTTAAAAGCTTCAAAGGAAAACCGGAAATTATTTCCACTCCAGGCTTTCCATGAGATACCTGATATCCTTTTTAAGATAATCTGCCGCCGGAACAATTGAATCGTAGTTAGGCTGACTTTCAAAATAAACCGAGCCTGTGAGAAAATGATTGGTACTATCTGTTAAATAAAACTGAGCCTGTGAGGCTGCATTTCCCGACACTTCGTAAAACATACCATACGTATTGCGTATATCATTGGTGTAAATATCACCTTCTATAGCATCGGCCTTGATTGTATGCTGCAAGGGCAATTTTTGTGCGTCCCGAAGTAGAGAGTCAAGATTGTTATTAACCTTTTGATACGTGAGATAAATAGCTCCGCTCATTAATTCGTAATCAAGATTTATCCAGCAGGGAGTATTTGTAAGAGAAGGAGAAATAGTGGCCAGCTCGTTCTTTTCAAAAGAATATGGACAGCCGATATCCATTCGGGAATATTCAGCTTCAGGATATTCCAGCGCCAAAAAACCTTTCGGTTTAGGCTGGGGATCATCTGCACATGCAAATAAAACTATCGACAGGCTTAAGAACAACATTCTTCTTAGTTTCATATCGGTGCTATATTCAGTTTTATTTGTTTAATGCGCCTATCATCTATCACTTCTACTTTAAAAGTATAATTAAGAAAAATAATTTCATCATTTTTCTTAGGAAACCCGCCTGAGATTTCCAGTAAAAATCCTGCTAATGTCTCTGCTTCTCCCCGTTGTTCCTCAAAAGCAGTAGGATCCTCAAGTTTTATGATCTTGTAAAAGTCCTTTAAAGAAGTTTTCCCTTCAAAAATGAAATTGTTTTCGTCAAGCTTAGAAAAAATCAGATCTTCATCATCAAATTCATCGCTTATATCACCCACAATTTCTTCTATTATATCTTCAAGAGATATTAAACCACTGGTTCCTCCATATTCGTCCACCACTATTGCAAGGTGATTTCTTTTACTCTGGAAATCGTTTAATAAATCATCCAGCTTCTTGTTTTCAGGCACAAAATAAGGTTCTCTTAAAAGTTTAGTCCATTCATACTCCTGTTCGTTTATATACGGAAGCAAATCTTTTACATAGAGAATCCCTGAAACATTATCTATATTCTCCTTATAAACCGGAATTCTGGAGTACCCATTCTCGATAATGGCAGGTATAATTTCCCTGTAAGCATCGGCTTCGTTAAGAGCGAAAATGTCCATTCTGGGACGCATCACCTGTTTTGTATCTGTATTTCCGAAGGATACAATACCTTTTAGAATCTTCTGTTCCTCCCTTGTAGTATCTTCCTCACTGGTTAACTCCAGCGCCTGGGATAGATGATCTATACTTATAAAAGATCTTTTCCTCCCAAACTTATCCTGAATATATAGCGTGACCGCACGCATGGGAGTACTGAGAGGGGAGAAAAATGTATCCAAAAAATTTATTGGATAGGCCATGATATTGGAAAACTTCACATTGTTCCTGCTTGCATAGACCTTGGGAAGTATTTCACCAAATAGCAAAATAAGAAATGTAACCAGACCTACTTCTACTATTAACCTGAAGTCGATGCCGAATACCTCCATATTTGTTTCCCCAAACATCTCTGTTACAAGGGAATCAAAAAGAAGCACTATAGCAATGTTAATAAAATTATTCGCAACCAGAATGGTAGCCAATAACTTTTTGGGTTTATCCAGAAGTTTTATTACAATTTCCTGCGTCTTTGTCCTCTTTCCGTCTTCTGTAACAAAGTTTGCCGGCGTAAGGGAAAAAAAAGCAACTTCAGCACCAGAGATTAGTGCAGAGCATAGCAATAGCAGTAATAAGAATAGGATACTTATTACATCGGTTATGTCGAAAGCGGCCCAAAGCAATAGCAAACTGGGAGGTTCCGGATCCAAAGGCAAATATTTTAGTTAAACTTAGAATGGCAAATCATCTTCCTCTTCGCTTTGACCAATCGGTTGATTCTGATTTGCAAAGTTATCATTTTTTGACTGGCTTTTTGTTCCAGACATCGGCGAATTTTGAGATTGGTTTTCTGAACTACTTTCACCTTTGGGAGTAAGAAAAGTAAACTCTGTACACTGGACTTCAGTAGAATACCTCTCATTCCCCTGATCATCCTGCCATTTACGGGTTTTTATACGCCCCTCAATGTATACTTTATCCCCTTTTTTGAGATATTTTTCGCAAATTTCAGCAGCCTTATTCCGTACCACGACGTTGTGCCATTCTGTATTATTTACTTTTTCTCCCGTAGTCCTGTTAGTATAACTTTCGTTTGTAGCCAGGGGAAAACGTCCAATAACACCACCACCTTCAAAATAATGCATTTTTACATCATCTCCCGTGTGCCCAATTAGCATTACCTTGTTAAGTGTTCCTGTCATTTTTTTCTATTTTAGATATCAACTCTTCAATTACAATGTAAAATACTGAAAAATTTAGCGGCTTAATAAGGTGAAAGTTATAAAATTTCAACAAAATTTTCTTCAGTAGTCCGCAGGCTCATATTCATTAAGGAAATTCTGAATTAAAACCGGAACCGGATATTTGGCAATTTTCGATACAGGAATTCCATTTTCAGGTGATTTCTGCGGCTCAATTAACCAAAAACGTGCATAGATATGCTGATGCGATAATTTATGTACTACAGGCTTTTCATTATACAACCTGATAACTGCATTTTGACCTGTTTTCTCCCTCAATTCTTCTTGCCGAAGGAATTCTGCAGCCGTAAGTTGCTTTTCCGTCTCTATTAAAGGGAATTCATATAAGCCATTCCAGATTCCCTTTCCCTTTCTTTGATTTAAAAGCGTAGTATTTTCTTCGGAATGAAAAACAAGGTAATTGAAATACCGATGCCTGATTTTGCCCTTTTTCAATTTGACAGGCAGTTCGGAAATCCTGTTTTCCTTTAATGCAAGGCAACTACTATTAAAAGGACAGGTAGCGCAAAATGGATTTTTGGGCTTACATTGCAGCGCCCCAAACTCCATTAAAGCCTGATTAAAGGCTGAAGGATTATCTCTGTCCAGCAATTCTGTTGCCAGGGCCTTAAACTCTTTAATGCCTTCCGAAGAATTTATTGGCGTAGCACTGCCAAAATATCTAGCCAGGACCCGGTAAACGTTTCCATCTACCACCGCCACCGGCTCATCATAACAAATTGAAGCAATCGCACTTGCAGTGTAATCGCCAACTCCCTTCAACTTAAGGAGTCCTCTAAAGTCTTGCGGAAAAACACCTTCCAGTTCATCCGCCACATATTTCGCTGTCTCGTGCAGGTTTCTGGCCCGGGAATAATATCCCAAACCCTGCCAAAGCTTTAAAACCTCCTGCTGGGAAGCCGCGGCCAGATCAAAAATAGTTGGAAAAGCTTCAATAAACCGGAAATAATAGGGCATTCCCTGCTCCACACGCGTCTGCTGTAAAATAATTTCGCTGAGCCATATCTTATACGGATCTCTCGTTTTACGCCAGGGCAACTCACGCTTGTTATTCAAATACCAGTTAATCAACACCTTAGAAAACACCATACTTAAAATCATCTGCCTGCAATATAAAATCTTTATTCTGTTATTATTTAATGGATTAGGCTTGAAATATTGAAGATATAATTCTTATATTTGCCCCCTTGAAAATTCAAACCCCAATTATAAAATAGCACGAAAATGACGAAAGCAGATATCGTAGCAAACATTTCAGAAAAACTAGGAATGGAAAAAGGAGATGTTCAGGCTACTATTGAATCCTTTATGGACGAAGTTAAGACTTCCCTGGAAAGTGGAGATAATGTATATTTGAGAGGCTTTGGAAGCTTTGTTGTTAAGACAAGAGCAGAGAAAACCGGAAGAAATATTTCTAAGAACACTACAATTAAAATACCCGCACATAACATTCCTGCTTTCAAGCCCGCAAAGATTTTTGTTGAAGGTGTTAAGAGCAATGTAGAGGTAAAAGAATAACTGTTTTCCCCTAAAAAACAGAAACCAACAAAGAATTATTAATTAAAAAGACAACACTATGCCAAGTGGTAAAAAAAGAAAAAGACATAAGGTAGCCACGCACAAGCGTAAAAAAAGAAGAAGAGCTAACCGTCACAAGAAAAAGTAGTTCTAAACTACTTTTTTTATTTTAAAACGTTCATTGAAATCGAAACTTAAACCATTTTTGGTTTTAGTTTCTTCAGGATTGAAAACCCTGTGAGAAAATAATGTTTAATCCATCTGTGTCTGCTTTGGCAGGTATAGATTAAAATCTAAAAGAGTGGACAAAGAATTAATTATCCGGTCCGAATCCTCTGCTGTAGATTTTGCCTTAACAAAAGATGGAAAACTTATTGAACTCAACAAGGAAGAAGATGACAACAAATTTAATGTTGGGGATATTCTTATTGCCAAGATTAGAAAAGCTGTCCCCGGTCTAAATGCCGCATTTGTAAATGTAGGTTATGAAAAAGATGGTTTTTTACACTATCACGATCTGGGTCCTCAAGTATCTTCTTTGCTTAAGTTCATAAAACGTGTAAGCACAGGTAAACTGAAAGATTATTCTTTACAGAATTTTTCTTTTGAAAAAGACATAGACAAAGACGGTAGTATTACCGATGTCTTAAAATCAAATCAGTCGCTACTGGTTCAGGTAGTAAAAGAACCAATTTCCACTAAAGGCCCAAGGTTAAGCTCAGAACTTTCCCTGCCAGGACGCTATATAGTGCTGGTTCCTTTTTCTAACCGGGTTTCGGTTTCACAAAAAATCGAAAGCAAGGAAGAAAAGGAGCGTTTAAAAAGATTGGTTAAAAGCATTAAACCCAAAGGGTTTGGTGTTATTGTAAGAACCGTAGCCGAAGGCAAAAAAGTAGCAGAACTGGACAGAGACCTCCAAAATTTAATGGGGCGCTGGACAGCAATGTGTAAGAAATTGTATAAACCGCACCATCCTTCAAAGGTGTTAGGAGAACTAAACAGGGCTTCTTCCTTGTTAAGAGATATCTTTAACGATAGCTTCACCTCCATTATAGTAGATGAAGAAGCGCTTTATACTCAAATTAAAGATTATGTGGGCGAGATCGTCCCAGAAAAAGAATCAATAGTAAAATTGTACCAATCCAATGTACCAATCTTTGAAAAACACGGTATCGAAAGACAAATAAAAACTTCCTTTGGGCGCACCGTCTCCATGAGTAAAGGCGCTTATCTGGTTATAGAACATACCGAAGCCATGCATGTTATAGACGTAAACAGTGGCAACAGGTCTAATAAATCCAGAAACCAGGAAGATACCGCACTCGAGGTGAATATGATAAGCGCTACCGAAATAGCCCGCCAGTTACGACTTCGTGACATGGGAGGAATTATAGTAGTGGATTTTATCGATATGAACAAAGCTGAAAATCGTAAAAAGCTCTTCGACCACCTACGAAATGAAATGAGTGATGACAGGGCAAAACATAAGATTTTGCCGCCTAGTAAATTTGGATTGATTCAAATTACAAGACAACGCGTAAGGCCCGAAATGAATATTAAAACCCGTGAGGTGAATCCTAATGGCGGAAATGGTGAAATTGAGGCACCAATTATTTTAATAAACAAGATAAAGGCCGACTTTGAAAAGTTACTTAAGAAGAATCATAAAAAAATTACCTTAAGTGCGCATCCATTTATTGCAGCCTTTTTAACGAAAGGCTTTCCATCTCCCCGATCGCAATGGTTTATGGACCATAAACGTTGGGTGAAAATCTTACCTAGAGACGCTTACACGTATTTAGAATACCACTTTCACGATAAAGACGGGAAAGTAATTATATAAATTTAGAACGCCTTTCGTTAATTCGGGAGGCGTTTTTTTGTTTCTCTATTTATCTTCTTCTGCACATTTTTTTGCCGATTTTTTTTCATGCATTGATGTCTGTCTAGTGAAAAAATTTTATTCTTTCTACTTTTGAACTTTAAAACCTTTCAATTTTGAATAAAACGCATAAATCCTATACCGTAAAAGAAGCTACTGTTAAGCTTATGCAGTTTTGTGCCTATCGCGATCGTTCCCATAAAGAAGTAGAAGAAAAACTGAAGGAAATGAACATGATTCCTGCAGCACAGGAACAAATTATCATTAAGTTAATGCAGGAGAATTTCTTAAATGAAGAACGCTTCGCCAGAAGCTTCGTACGTGGGAAATTCAGAATAAAAAAATGGGGCAGGATAAAAATCAAGCAGGAACTTAAGCTGAAGGATATATCTAGTCCAATAATTAAAATAGCCCTTACTGAAATTGATAAAGATGACTATCTCTCTACTTTACATGAAGTAGCTGAAAAGAAATCCAAACTCATTAAGGAATCCAACCCCTTCAAAAAAAAGAAAAAACTCGCCGATCATTTACTCCGTAGAGGCTATGAGGCGAGTCTTGTATATGAAATTACTGATAACTATATCAGTTAACTTTTAAAGGTTTAAACTGGATTTACTCCTATTTGTTTTAGTATTCCCAGCTCATCGCTACTTCCCCATCGTTCTACCAATTTTCCGTCTTTAAACCTGCTAATTTGCATTCCGCGCGCTTTTATAGACTTTCCGGTACCGGCAACTCCCATAAAATCACCTTTATGAGTTCCTGTGAGGGTATAGGCAAAAGCGACATTATCTTCATCGGCTACTAATTGCTCCACCTCAACTTTCATATCGGGAAAGGCATTCCTCATCATGGTAAAAAAATCTATATAACCCTGTGCTCCAGGACCCTGATTGGGCGCCGGATCATGCTCCTTAACATCATCTGCTACAAGATCTCTTAGATTTTCCAGTTTTCCTGAATTTACTGCTTCTCCAAATTTCTGTTGAATTTGCTTATTTTGCTCTTTACTCATAACTTTTTAAATTTTTGTATGTTTTCCTGAAGTTCAGAAAAACATAGCTTTTAATGAAATAACTTTTGATTATTTTAAGCATTGCTTAAGCAAGGATTAACTTATATCGAAACCTCTAATGTAATCCAGAGAAAAGCTGAAAAAATTTTTATTCTACAGAAAAGATATACTACTGTTCAATTTTGTTCTTCTGGTGCGTCTTTTTAACCGCCTGTTCGTTTTTATAATCAATCCATTTCTGTCCTTTCCACTTACGCATGTAATTATCAAAATGGCGCATAAAAAAAACATTGTAGACTGCCTTAGAGAAATTTGTTACTGTCCGTGGTGTCGCGCGTAAACTCATCGAAAATCCGGCGGTAAGATAAGTCATCTGGTGCCAGTAACCCTCGGGCATATAAAGTGCTTCCCCGTGGTTTAATTCGGTTATGTAACCTTTTGCTTTTTTAAGCACCGGAAACTTTTCAAAATCAGGATTTACAAAATCTATGTCCTGCCTGGAAATAAGTGCATGCGGTACTTTATAAAGATATTGACTTTCTGAAGGAGGAAATAAAATGCATTGTTTCTTACCATGGAAATGAAAATGAAGAATATTGGCAAAATCTATGTCGTAATGCATAAAAACCTTCGAATTTTCCCCTCCAAAGAATAACGTAGGAAGCTGCTTTAAAAACCGAAGGCCAAGATCAGGAAAGGAAAAATCCTTCTGAAGTGACGGCACTTCTTTAAGCAGATGATATAAGAAAATCCGGTAATTTGTAGGTCCCGATTTCAACAGTTCGATGTACTCCGACATTTTCATTTTAGTGTGCGGCTCATTAAACTTATATTTTGAAGAAATGGGCCTGTCGTCGTATAGCGGCACAACCTTATCACCCGCGACCTGGTCTATATATTCCAGATTCCATTTTTCATAAGCCGGCCAGTCCTCAATAAGCTGTTCTATAACTACCGGCTTTTGAGGGCGCACATATTTTTTAAGGAAATCAGCTTTAGAAATTCGCTTTTCCCTTGGGATTTCCGCAAGTTGTAGGCCATCGGTCATCATCAGTCAATTTCTATACTTATGCGTCTTTGTTATAGTTGTATTGTTCCGCTTTCACCTCTTCTAATGCTCTCTTACGACAAAAAAAGAAGTATTTTATATGTCTCCGGAAGTGCATACAAATTTAAGGATAAACTTGTACTTTTTTATAAAAGGAGGTTAATTGTTAGAAAAAGAAGGCCAAATTCCGCAAGATCTGAAGAAAAAAAGAGGGAAAATTTAAGAAATTCCCCCTTCAATTATTCGTCAACAACAGAGAAAAGGTGGTACATGCCTGAAAATGGCAATTATCACGCTTTAGTTTTTCGCTTCTCCTGCGCCTGGAGGTTTCTTTCAATTTTATGTCCGGGTCTTGACCATTTTGGCTTTTCTCCAAGGTTCTGGAATTGCGAATGTTCAGCATCAACACTTTTTGGCTGCTCTTTTTTCTCAAATGCCTTCTGCGGATTTAATCCCAATGCTTTAAACATCTCCATATCTTCATTTACATCGGGATTTGGAGTGGTTAATAGTTTATCGCCGGCAAAAATTGAATTTGCCCCGGCAAAAAAGCACATCGCCTGACCTTCCCTGCTCATCTGAGTTCTTCCTGCAGATAATCTTACCTGAGTTTCTGGCATTACAATTCTTGCGGTGGCCACCATTCGCACCATTTCCCATATTGAAACCGGCTCCTGCTCCTCCATTGGTGTTCCTTCAACGGGTACAAGAGCATTAATCGGGACAGATTCCGGTTGCGGATTTAAAGTAGAAAGCGCCACCAGCATTCCTGCACGGTCCTCTGCACTTTCTCCCATTCCAATAATCCCGCCGCTACAAACAGTCACGTTCGTTTTTCTTACATTATCGATCGTTTTTAGCCTGTCGTCGAAACCTCTGGTAGAAATCACCTCTTTATAATAGTCTTCTGAAGTGTCTAAATTGTGGTTATAAGCATAAAGTCCGGCTTCTGCAAGTCGCTGCGCCTGGTTTTCGGTAAGCATTCCCAACGTACAGCAAACTTCCATTTCCAGTTTGTTAATGGTTCGCACCATTTCCAGCACATCGTCAAATTCTTCCCCGTCTTTTACGTTTCTCCAGGCTGCACCCATACAAACACGGGAACTCCCGGCTGCTTTAGCCCTTAGCGCCTGCGCTTTCACCTGATTCACACTCATTAGGTCGTTTCCTTCCAAATCTGTATGATATCTTGCTGCCTGGGGACAATATCCGCAATCTTCGGGGCAACCCCCTGTTTTTATAGACAATAGTGTCGAAACTTGCACCGTATTGGGATCATGATTTTGCCTGTGTATGGTAGCCGCTTCATAAAGAAGCTCCATCAAAGGTTTATTATATATTTCCAGGATTTCTTCCTTCGTCCAATCGTGTTTTGTAGCCATGAAAAAGTAATTTGTATTCAAAAATAACTAAAACTGAAGTTTATTAGCCGTCCTCTGCCAAAGATTTTCAGGATTTACTCATTAAGTGAGATTTAAAGCATTCCGGTTCCAGTTTGGAATATCTTTAAGCTTTCCAATCACTTTCCGGATTTGCCGCCAGTTATTTACTAATCAATATTGAAACGGCATTACCCCCGAAGCCCACTGCATTTATCATGATATTCTCCAGTTTCTCCGGAAATTTATCAAATTCTGAAAAAGGAACAGTTATAAATTGCTCGTGCTGAAGCATCAAAATTGCCATTTCCAGGCTAAGGTTTCCAGATGCCGCAAAAGTATGCCCTATTTTCCATTTGTTACAGGTAATGGCCGGCAGTTCTTGTCCAAAAACCTCCTTGATGGCATTAGTTTCGGCCAAATCGCCTTTAATGGTTCCCGGAGTATGCGTCACCACGACATCAATTTCTGAAGGAGCTTTATCTCCCATGGCCATTTTCATCGATTTCTGCATACATTCTCCATTCGACGAAATTGAAACGCTGTGCTTGAGTTTTTCGGTTGCATATCCCATTCCGGTTATTTTGGCAATGGCATTTTCAGCATTACCGGCTTCCAGACAAAACATCCCTGCACCTTCGCCAAGCACCATGGAATTTCGGGTTTTGCTCATATTTAGCGCCTGGCAGGGATAGTCCAGATCTTCAGAAGCATAAATCTTCATCGCCTTCATTTGCCCCATTGTAAACGGAGTTAAAGCTGCTTCGCTACCTCCCACCAGAAATTTATCAGATAATCCTGCCTGCATCCACGCAATCCCATTCAGCACCGCGTGCAGGCCGGTGGAACAAGTAACACTATGAGAAAATTCCGGGCCGGTGGTTTCCAGGTCCTGTCCCACCCAGGAAGATATGTTCCCAAGTGTGGTAGTCGGAGAGGCAAGTGTTTCTGCCTTTCCGTTTTCCAGAAAGGATTTATGATATTTTTCAAAAAGTTCGGTAGCACCCCTGGAACTCCCAATATTGATCCCGATATTTTTTCCGTTCTCCCAACCTGCTTTTCTTGTTGCTTCCCTTGCAGCCAGAATAGCAAAGAGCACTGACTTATCTACATGCCGATAATTGACATTTTCAGCACGTAACTTTTCTACCTCTGAAGCGAGTTTCTTCGGAAGAAAACCTGCAAAAGCTTCATTTTCCTGGAAATTTCCTTTTGAAAGGTGATGCTTCGGATTTAAATAATTTTCCCAGATTTCTTCTGAAGTTTTTCCCAGTGGTGAAACTGAAGCCATTGAAGTAATTGAAACCGCTTTTTTCAAAACCTGAATTTTCAGTAAAAATAACACCTCAGGATTCTTCTGCTAACTTTTAAGCCTTAAATTTTACCGGGGAAATGCTACTTTTCTGAATAATAACAGTTCAGTATAGATTTCATTTTCCTTTCCCCATCCAACACCTGCTTTATTTCCTGCTGAACTTCCGCAGAAATTAAAATTTTAAGGGGTTGAGGAATTTTATTTAGCTGTAGAAAAGCTTCCTGCAAATGCCGGTCCCAGTCCTCATGAAAATTAAGAAGATCGTCCGGATACACAGTTGTACGGGAAGTTCCTTCATCCTTAGCCTTGAATTCTTCCGTTACATTCAAATATCCATAATCATCAGTAAGCTCTTCATCTTTTTGAATATCACGAATGGCAATTTCAAAATCGTAAGCCGTAGAAAGACAGTTTGACCGAAAGCTATGGTTCACATATTTGGAAATGTCCCAGCATAAAACAAAATTTCCCTTACTATTTCTAAACGTATATTTGTCGAGCATTTCCCGCGCAAAAGAGCTCATAGTCTCCACGTCTTCGGGGTTGTAAACATGATCCAGCTCATCCTGCACCCAGGTTATTGTTCCTTTCGGAATCAATTTTTTAGCTACTACGCCGTAGCCGATTTCGGCGCTGATAAAACGGACTTCCGTATCCGGGTGCATCATAATTTTCAGAATTCGTTCTTATAAATTAAACGAATAAAAGAATACGAATCTAAAAATTTTTGCACGGAAAATGTTAAAATTCAGTTTCCGAATTTCTGCAGCACTGCTTCTATAGAAGTATAAATTTTGTTCAATTCATCATTAGAAATAATGTATGGCGCGAGAATATAAATGGTATTTCCAAGAGGCCGAAGAAAGATCCCGCTGTCCATAAAGTGTTTAAATAATTGATTCCGAAGATTTCCGTAGCGCTCCATTTTCACATCCAGATCAAAAGCGTAAATCACTCCGAGCTGCCTCGTATTGGTGACTTTTGGATGATCTTTTATCCTTGCATTAAAATCCTGATGCGACTTTATTACTCTGGAGATATCTTTTTGAATATCTTTAGAAGTAAGTAATTCTATTCCCGCCAAAGCTGCGGTACAAGCGAGCGGATTAGCCGAATACGTATGACCGTGAAAAAGCCCCTTCGCAAGCTCATCTGAATAAAACGCATCATAAACTGCCTGGGTGCAGGAAGTAAGCCCCATCGGCAAAAGCCCCGCGGTAAGTGCTTTGGACATACATACGATATCCGGTTGCGTCTTGAGGTAATCTGAAGCAAAATATTTTCCTGTCTTTCCAAAACCGGTCATTACCTCGTCTGCAACGCAAATAATTTCATGCTGTTTACAGATGTCCAGGATTTCTTCCAAACCTTCTGCGTCATGCATTTTCATGGCCGCAGCCCCCTGCACCAAAGGCTCATAAATAAATCCGGCAAGCTTATTTTCTGAAATCAACTTTTTTAGTTTGTCGATAACTGCAGAATTATTGGTGCCGTCTGGCGTGGGAATGCGTACCACCTCAATAAAATGATCTACAAAAGCACCGTTGTAAACCGAAAGCCCTGAAACCGACATCGCGCCAAAAGTATCACCATGAAAACCATCTTCAAAAGCCAGCATCACCTTGCGGTCGTTGCCCTGGTTGTGATGGTACTGCAGCGCCATTTTTATCCCAATTTCTGTCGCTGTAGAACCGTTATCGTTGAAAAATATTTTCTGCTGATTTGCAGGTAAAATTTTCATCAAGGCTTCAGAAAGTTCTACCGCGGGCCGGTGTGTAAATCCGCTAAAAACCACCTGATCCAGCTTTTGCATTTGCGCCGCCACACGGGAAGTGATATATTCGTTACAATGCCCGTACATACAGGTGTACCAGGAGGCAATGCCATCAATATATTCCTTACCCGCTTCATCATACAATTTTGCACCTTTTGCTGTTTCTATGGCCAGCATTTCCGGGGAAATTTTGTGCTGCGTTAAAGGATGCCAAAGGTATTTTTTGTCTCTTTCTGAAAGGTTTTGTTCTTTTGATTCGTAGTCTAAAACTGGCATATTTTTGTATGGTTTGAGACCTCCCAGGTTTTAAAAACCTGTGAGGTCTTTCGGTAAAGTTTTATTTAAAAATTTTGTCGCTGATTCAAAATGCGCAGAAGCAGAACTTTGTCACCAGAAATTACATAATGGATAGAATAATTAAACTGATTAAAATTTAGCATTCTTATCTCCTTATAATTTTTCTGAAAAGATTCCGGTGTATTTTCAAGAAACTCAAGTTGCCGGTTAAAATCATTTAAAAAATCCCGGTGGGGATTTCTCGCTTTAAAATAATATTCTGCAGTGGCAAGTTCTATTTCGGCTTCTTTGGAAATAAAGACCTTATAAGTCATATTTCATTTTAATTTCCTCATAGGACTAAAATTCACTTCATCTTTTTCCAGACGCTGCAGCATATCGTCCATCATGGCTTGATATTCTGCAGAAGGCGATTCCAGCTTTCGCGCAGTTTCCTCAATAATGTATTCTAACAGATTTTTTAAAGAACGTTTCTGTTTTTTCGCTTCCTGCTCCAAAATAATGAGCACATCTTCCTCAAGATCTATAAGTTTTCTAACCTTCTCCATGATATATACTTTATATATATCAAAGTTATAAAATATGTTTTTATTCCGGCTCTCATTTTTTCAGACCCCGCAGGTTTTAAAAACCTGTGGGGTCTATCGGTAAAACTCTACAATTTACATCTAAAACTTTCCGCATACTCCTTTACTACATTCCGGTCAAAATAAGGTTCCTGCTCAATTCTTCCAATTATCGGCACCTTTCCCATCTTCTGTATAATTTCTTCGGAAGTTGGATGCTCTTCTCCGCTAAAAATTATTCCGAAGCATTCAAGTCCGCGGCTTTTAAGAAGCTCCAGGCTTAAAAGTGTGTGATTAATACTTCCAAGATAATGGCGGGAAACCAGTATTATTCTGTAATCGGATTTAATAAGGTCTGCAATGGTTTGATGACCGTTGATAGGCACCAGAAGGCCGCCGGCACCTTCAATTACCAGGTGATTGTCAGTTCGCGGCTCGTTAATTTTTTCTGAAGTGATTTTAACCTTATCAATTGCTGCCGCAGCATGCGGACTCATTGGCGTCTTAAGTTCAAAGGAATTTGGATGAAATTCAGTTTTGGCGTTGCTGATTAGTTTTTCAACTTTATGGGTATCGGAATTTTCCAGATCTCCCGCTTGTATTGGTTTCCAGTAATCAGCTTCCAAAGCTTCGGTCACAATCGCTGAAGCAATGGTTTTACCTACCTCGGTTCCAATTCCGGTAACAAAATATTTATGTTTCATATTATTTCTGAAAGTGATTTTAAAACTTTTTGAATCTCTTCTTCGGAATTAAAAGAATGCAGGCAAAATCGTAATCTTTCCTTTCCTTTGGGGACGGTTGGTGATAAAATTGGTTTTACTGAAAATCCGTTCTTCTGAAGATTTTCAGCAGCAGATTTAACTTCTGTATTACCCGGTATGATACAACACTGAATTGCTGAATCGCTGGCAATAAAACGTGAATCCAGACCTTGAGTTTTCAGCTGATCCTTAAAATATTCAATATTACTTTTTAACCGCTGAAGATTCTGCAGGCCGATAATTGCCAAATTTTGATAGGCGCTTAAAATAGTGGCTACAGCATGCGGCGGCAAAGCCGTGGTAAAAATAAAACTCCGGGAAAAATTGATAAGATAATCCTTCAGCATATCACTACCTAAAATTGCAGCGCCATGACAGCCCATTCCTTTTCCAAAAGTAACTATCCGGGCAAAAACTTCTTCCTCCAGCCCCAATTCCTGAACCATATCTTCTCCTTTTTGCCCAAAAACACCTGTAGCATGCGCTTCATCTACAATCAGGAAGAAATTATTTTCTGAAGCATAATTCGCAAGCGATTTTAAGTCCGGAATATCGCCATCCATAGAAAAAACAGATTCAGTAACTACAAAAACATCAGAATTTGCCATTTTAAGCCTGCTGATTTTCTTTTTAAGATCTTCCAGGTCATTATGCCGAAAACTGTAAGATTTGGCATTGCTCATTTTTATCCCATCGCGAATGGAAGCATGCACAAGCTCATCATAAAATACAAAATCTCCCCGCTGAGGCACTGATGAAAAAAGGCCAATATTGGCATCATATCCAGAATTGAAAATAAGTGCAGCTTCAGTATTATGGAAATTCTTCAGATAATCTTCAGCAACAGCATATAATTTGTGATTTCCAGACAATAGCCTTGACCCTGTAGCCCCGTTTTTCCGAAGATTATGATCGTTCAGAATTTCTTCCGCAGCATCAAAAATTTTTTCAGAAGAAGAGAATCCGAGGTAATCGTTTGAAGAAAAATCGATAACATTATTCTCTTCACCCAAAGCACGAAAGGCTTTGTCCTTCTTTCTATTCTCAAGTCTTCTTTCTAAATTTTTTGGGTAACCAGACATAAAACAAAATTACAACTTCAGGAAAGTTTGTAACTACAAAATGGCAGGAATTTGCATAGAGAACAGGAATGATCGCGCTCTACAATTGCAGGCTCTGTGGCTTCAATATTTAGCAAACAATACTTTTAATAAGGAGAGGAAATAATTGCTTAAAGAAAATCATCCTCATTATCACGATGACGCACATTATCTTCTGGAGTATCGTCTGTTTCACTTTTAAGAACGTGGGAATTTCTCTGATATTTGCCTTCTAAGTCGTCCATTACAGAATTTTTCCATAGTCTTATTCCAATAAAATAGGATGCTCTTCCTATTAAATGGGCACTCACGGGAGCGGTCATAAATAAAAACACCAAGATAATCATAGCTCTTGTGGTAGTGGAAAGCTCCTGAAAATAAATAGCTACAGCCAGCAACAATAAACCTACCCCCAAGGTGGCGGCTTTTGTTGTTACAGAAATACGTAAATACGTATCTGGCATTCTTACTATGCCCACTGCGGCCAAAAGGACGAACAGGGCACCAAGGGTGGCCAGTATTGCGACTATGGTTGATGTCATTTTCTATTTCTTTTTTCCAAATAATAAGACAATGCGACTGTACTTAAAAAGGCAATTAATGCAAGTATCATGGCTACATCCAGCAATGTAGATTTGGTGGTAACTATGGTATAAATGCTTATTACGCCTATCCCGGTTGTAATTAGAAGATCCAGTGCAATAATTTTATCTGCAATACTGGGACCTTTAAGGAAACGATAAAAAATAAGGATTATCGCCAACATTAAGATGGGTAAAATTATATAATATAGATAGTCTTCTAATGTCATGTCAAAATTTCAAGTATGCGCTTTTCAAAACCATTTTTTATGCTGGCTATAAACTCCTCCCGGTCTGTTACATACATGGCATGTACATACAAAACCTTACGATCATTGGAAACGTCCAGGCTCAAAGTTCCCGGAGTAAGTGATATTAAATTCGCCAGAAGTGTTATTCCTATATTAGATTTGACATCCAGCGGAATTTTAACTATTCCGGGCTTCATTTGAAAGTTAGGGGTAATTACCTCGTATGCTACCTGCAGGTTCGCTTTAATTAACTCGTACAGGAAATAAAACATAAAAATTATAATCTTAGGAACAATAGTGAAATATCTTCCAGTGCCGGATCCTTTTGTTATTACTCTTAGAATGATAAAGCTAAGAATAAATCCAAACACGTGATTGGCCACAGTAAAAGTTCCGGTTAAGGCAATCCATACAAGGCTAAGCAATAAGTTAGATACAAACCGGTTTTTCATTTTTCAAGCATTTGAGAACCATTATTAAGGACAGCATCTATATATTGATCGTTATTTATCAATTCTTCTGCAATTCTTGAAGAAAGCAACTGTATGTGTTCTGCTCCAAAACCAATATACAGAGAAACCAGGCTAAGGAACACGATTGGACCTATAAACTGAATTTTCCTTATTTTACTTATATCGCTAAAGTATTCGAAGCTGGCATGTCGCGGCCGATCTTCGGGTGTTTTCCAAAAAACCTCTGCCCAAAGTTTCGCGATAATTACCAAAGTAATAAAACTTGCAAAAATTATAGCTCCAATAGTCCAATAGCTTCCAGTGGTAAAGCCGGCATTAATAAGGGAAATTTTAGGCCAGAATCCCGATAGTGGTGGTATACCTACAAGTGAAAACAGCGGAATGAAGATGAGCAAACTCAATTTTGGATATTTCCCATAAAATCCTCCCAAAACCCGCATACTATTAGATCCTTTAATTTTATAGATCAGGCCGCTTAGCATAAATAAATTGGTCTTTACCACGATGTCATGGATAAGATAAAAAATTGTTCCGGCTATAGCTACTTCAGTAAACATCCCAAGCCCTACAATCATATATCCAATATGGCAAATTATAAGATAAGAAAAAACTTTCCGGACGTTATTCTGTACAAGCGCTCCAACACCTCCGCTAAAAAGCGTAAGAATAGCTATTCCCATAAGGATCTGATCAAGAAATGCATCTCCTACAAAAATGAGTGTAAAAACACGGATTAATGCATATACACCTACTTTTGTAAGTAATCCGCCAAAAATAGCTGAAACTGCAGAAGGAGGAGTATGGTATGACGCCGGTAACCAGAAATACAATGGAAAAACCGCCGCTTTTATTCCGAAGCCTATGAGAAACAAGATTGCAGTAACTTCTACCAGACCGCGATTTTCTATTGCAGCAACCTTACCTGCAAGATCTGCCATATTAAGGCTTCCGGTTAAACCGTATAGCACAGCAATGGCAGTAAGGAAAATCATCGAAGCAATAATGTTCATGGTAAAATACTTCACAGCGCCTTCCAGCTGTGCCTTCTCTCCCCCGATAGTTATTAGCACAAATGAGCTGATAATTATAATTTCAAACCATACATACAGGTTAAATATATCTCCGGTTAAGAATGCGCCATTTAATCCCAATAATAAAAAGTGGAAAATGGGGAAATACCCAAAGCGTAACCTGTCCGGTATAATGGAGCCCGAAGAAAAGATGGAGACTGCTAATCCTGAAATAGCGGTTAAAAGTACGAGTGTAGCCGAAAACATATCGGCGACAAAGGTGATTCCGAACGGAGCTTCCCAGTTTCCCGCCTGTACAGTGGTAGTTCCATGTTCCCAAATTGCAGTAAACAACCAAATGGAAATTCCCAGATTTACTGTACTCCCCAAAATACTAATGATTCGCTGAGAATTAATCCTGTTCCAAAAGAACATCAGCAAAATCGCAAGCAGAATTTGTAGAAATAAAGGATATATAATTAATTGTTGTGTCATGAATCTTCGTCGGTTGCGTTCATTTCATCTAAATCATCGGTTTTAACCACTTTGTGCGCCCTCCTTACCAGGATGATGGCAAAGGATTGAAGACCAAAGCTTATAACAATCGCGGTTAATATTAATGCCTGGGGCACAGGATCTGCATAGGCTTCCAAAAATACCTCGGACTCGCCAGGAATTATTGGTGGTGCTCCTTTGGTAATTCTCCCCAAAAGAAAAATAAGCAGGTTAGCCCCATTTCCAAAAAGTATTATTCCAATGATAAGTTTTACCAGGCTACGGCGCAGGATCATGTAAATTCCTGAAGCGTAAAGTACCCCTATCATTATTGCTAAAAGTATTTCCATTTATGCAGATTCTGATATTGTAAAAATTATTGTAAGTGTAACACCCACAACTACCAGGTAGACCCCTATATCAAAGAATAAAGCAGAACCAATAGACCCCAGAACAGGAACATGTCCTTCCATCCAGAGACCGGTCATAAACGGCATATCTGCAAAAAGAACCGGCGACATTCCACTTAAAAATGATAATCCAAGACCAACCGGCATAAGGAAACCCGGATGAATTCTTAGAAGGTCTTTAGTGTTTTTTAATCCGTTGGCAAAAGAGTGAAGTACGAAAGCGATTGCAGCTATTAGACCACCCACAAAACCACCTCCCGGAAGATAATGCCCTCTCAATAGTATAAAAATAGAAAACAGCAGTAATATCGGTAAAAGATAATTTGATGCTGTTCTTAATATTACAGTTTTCATTCTTTAAATTTTGAAATAGCTATTCTATGTAATTTACTTAATACGATCTGAGCTTTTTAAACGCAATTTCAATAAACCAAATACCCCAATCGCAGCAATAGCCAGTACCGAAATTTCTACCATAGTATCAGATCCCCTAAAATCCACCAGAATCACATTTACCACGTTTTTCCCATGTGCCATAATGTAGGCATTCTTTGCATAGAAGTCTCCAATCTCATTATTAACAGGTTCAGACAATACTTCCAGAGCTAAAATTGCTACTATAGCACCAAACGCAAGAGATAGCAAGCCATCTTTAAGTCTAGTTTTATAATCTGCCAACTCCAGGTATCTCGGCAACTTGTAGAGCAC
This sequence comes from Autumnicola lenta, assembly GCF_031846515.1. Taxonomy (NCBI): domain Bacteria; kingdom Pseudomonadati; phylum Bacteroidota; class Flavobacteriia; order Flavobacteriales; family Flavobacteriaceae; genus Autumnicola; species Autumnicola lenta. The sequence goes on along the minus strand of NZ_JAVRHO010000011.1, from coordinate 46,091 downwards.
CAATACAAACAGGATGACCGTTAAAGTATCAATAGAAAATTGGGTCATGGCGAGATCTGGCGCACTGTAAAAAACAAATATAAGGCAGATCGCCAATCCTACCACTCCCATCGCAGCTACAGCCGCTAGCCGGGATTTTGTAAAAACCGTATAGATAACACCGCAAATAAGAAGTATAGCAATGGCCATTTCATAAATGGTAATTTCTGAAAGAGACGCGTAGTCCAGCTTGAGCTCAGTATTTCCTATCATTGTGTAACCAACCAAAACTACAAGGAAAAAAATAATGGTAGAAACGTAGTTACGCAAATAACCATTTTGAAAAATTCTGGTCCAGTATCCTGAAAAAAGCACAAAGATTCCGCTAAGCTTTTCCAGAATACTTTTTGGGGAAAAAGTTTCAAATTTGCCAATAAAGGACTCAAGTTTAGCTGAAGGTTTTAGTACAAAATACATAATCGCTCCCACCACGATGGTCACCAGGCTCAGGATAAATGCTGTATTGAAGCCATGCCAGAGCGCAAGATGAACATCCCCGGCGTTAGCCCCCAAAGCAGTCACTGCCGGTTTTATGATGGAATCCTGGATAAGTGCAGGAAAAATTCCGAAAGCCATTCCCAAAACAGACAGAAATACCGGTGGTACCCACATTAAGGGGCTTGGCATATGCAGGCTGGAAAATCGTTCCGGAAGTTTTCCCGTAAAGGGTTTAAGCCCTGCAACAAAACCTGCATAAAAGAGTAAAATTTTAGTTAATACAATAGCACCAATTAAGATGTAATTAAACGTTATAGAATGAAGAGTACCTTCATATGTAAGTTCTTTTCCTAAAAAACCAATACTTGGCGGAATTCCCGCACTGGAGACAGCTGCCAGGAATCCGGCAATAGCTACCGGCATTAGCACCTTCCGTAGCCCAGACAGGGCAGTTACATCCCTTGTCCCAGTTTCATGATCGATTATACCTGTTACAAGAAATAAAGTAGCCTTGTATAGTGCGTGAACAATAATAAAAACCGCTGCAGCCAACAGTGTATCTCGGGTTCCCATACCTACAAGAAATACAAGTATTCCTAATGCTGAAATGGTGGAGTAAGCCAGTATACCTTTTAAATCTGTTCTAAAAAGTGTATGTATAGCAGAATATACCATGGTTACAGCTCCCACTATAATAAGCGTGGTATTCCAAATTTCCTGATCTCCCAAAACCGGAGTAAATCTCATTAAAAGGTAAATTCCCGCCTTTACCATAGTCGCAGAATGCAGGTAGGTAGATACTGGCGTGGGAGCCTTCATCGCTCCCGGAAGCCAAAAATGAAAAGGAAACTGTGCCGATTTTGTAAAAGCTGCAACAAAAATAAAAATTACGGCAAGAGCATAATATTCATGTCCCGATATAGCCTCCTTCATGGACAGCATTTCAGAAATGGAATATGTTCCTGAAATATTCCCCAAGACAAGACCGGCCAGCAGCAGGAACAAACCACCAATTCCAGTAATTCCCAATGCTGTTAATGCTGATTTTCGTGATGCCGGATTGGTGTTATTAAAACCAATCAGGAAAAAGGAACTTATACTAGTTAGCTCCCAAAAAGTAAATAATGAAATAACATTGTCTGAAAGCACCAGCCCCAGCATGGCGCCCATGAAAGCACTTAAATAGCCGTAAAATCTATCCAGATATTCGTGATTCTTAAGGTAAGCTGAAGTATAGGCAAACACGAGAAACCCAATTCCCGTAATCATTAATGAGAATAGCAATGAAAGCCCATCCAGTGTAAAACTAAAGTTTACACCAAACGATGGCACCCATTCATATGACTTTCTGACTACTTCACCGTTCGAAATTAGGGGTATAAAGCTGCAGAAATAAGCAAATAAACCGAGCGGAACCAGCGAGGCAAGAACAGAAAATTTTCCTTTAAATAATTTTCCTGAAAAAACCAGAAAAAGAGCAAATAAAAATCCTAAGAGTATTGCTGTTAGCATATTTTCAAAAAAATTCCGTGTTCAGACAAATATAGCAGTATTATTTAAGTTTTTCCATTTTCTGGAAGTACTTCATCCTCTAAAAATATGCATTATATAGATGGCAAAATATCTTCTTTTCTTTTGATTTTTTATCACTGGCTTTCTTAAAAACCGTTAAATTCAACAAATCAAATCTATTATCTAGCGGTTATCCATCGTGAAAAGCAAATATAATGTCGATTTATACTTAATTCTATGACTTTTACTACATATTAATGAAGTTGCAGCCGGTCAATTCTTCAGATGTGCAGGAGCAGCTAACTACCTAAAATAGTATTTAATAATTGCCATTTTAGACATACAACCAAATCCAATGGCAGCGTTATTATTCCAGAAGCAGAAAGTAACGGTTTTAGCTCACAAAAAGCACTAAAAATAGCAATCTCCATTTTAGGAACTTAATTTTTGAGCAAAAATTGCAGAAACGTGGAGGCTTCAATATAAAGAATTCAAAAAAGAATCAAAAATAGACGAAAAGCCACAAGATTTTTCACCTAAGCCAATTAGATCCAGGTGAGGGTATAAAATGGCAATTTTCGCACCTCAATTCGTTTAAGAATTGAAAAACAAAACCCTGTTGTACACTACAACAGGGTTTTTACTATTAAGCTTATTAAACCTTAATCGGCTAAAATAATTGCTTTATTATCTTTTAATTCCAAAACACCTCCATCTATTTCATAGAAAAGTTCTTTTGCGTCTGAAGATGACTTTCGAATAGTCTTATGCAACTTTTCCGGTGAAGTACCGGCGACAAGATTTATTTTCACTTCTCCTTTTGTAAGAGTTGAAACGATAGGCGCGTGATTGTTCAGCATTTGAAATTCACCGTCGTGACCAGGGACTTTTACCGCTTCCACTTCAGCACTAAAAACAACTGCTTCAGGAGTAACTATTTCTAAATACATAATTGCTATTATTAAAAATGGGAGTAAAGATCTGACCCCTCTGCCCTGCGGGCATCTCCCCTTAAAAAAGGGGAGAATCTTATTAACTTATTTTAGCTTCGGTACAACCTATTATGCTTCAGCAAGCATTTTCTCTCCTGCTTCGATAGCCTCTTCAATAGTACCTTTAAGGTTAAAAGCTGCCTCAGGAAGATGATCCAGCTCACCATCCATAATCATATTAAAACCTTTAATAGTTTCTTTAATATCCACTAGCACTCCTTTTAATCCTGTAAACTGTTCTGCTACATGGAAAGGCTGTGAAAGGAAACGCTGCACCCTTCTTGCACGTGATACTGCCTGCTTATCTTCTTCAGAAAGTTCTTCCATCCCAAGAATAGCAATAATATCCTGCAACTCTTTGTAACGCTGTAAAAGCTCTTTTACCCTTTGTGCACAGTTGTAGTGATCGGCTCCCAAAATATCGGGAGTAAGAATTCTTGATGTAGAATCCAAAGGATCTACCGCAGGATAAATACCAAGTTCAGCAATTTTTCTCGAAAGTACCGTAGTTGCATCCAGGTGGGCAAAGGTCGTTGCCGGCGCCGGGTCAGTAAGGTCATCCGCAGGTACGTAAACCGCCTGTACAGATGTAATAGATCCGTTTTTAGTTGAAGTAATACGTTCCTGCATCGCACCCATCTCTGTTGCCAAAGTTGGCTGATAACCTACCGCAGAAGGCATACGTCCAAGAAGTGCAGACACCTCTGATCCCGCCTGTGTAAAACGGAAAATGTTATCTACGAAGAATAAAACATCTTTACCCTGTCCTTCCCCTGCTCCATCACGAAAATATTCTGCTATTGTTAATCCGGAAAGTGCTACTCGCGCACGTGCTCCCGGTGGCTCATTCATTTGTCCAAATACGAAAGTTGCTTTAGAATCCTTCATCGCGGCTTTATCCACCTTTTGAAGATCCCATCCTCCTTCTTCCATAGAGTGCATAAAATCTTCTCCGTATTTGATAATACCAGATTCAAGCATCTCCCGTAAAAGGTCGTTTCCTTCTCTCGTTCTTTCCCCAACTCCTGCGAATACAGAAAGTCCGCCGTGACCTTTTGCAATGTTATTAATAAGTTCCTGAATAAGTACTGTTTTACCTACACCGGCACCTCCAAAGAGACCAATCTTACCACCTTTTGAATAAGGTTCAATTAGGTCTATCACTTTTATACCTGTAAATAAAACTTCAGTCGAAACAGATAAATCTTCAAATTTTGGTGCTTCACGGTGAATTGGAAGTCCGTCTTTTCCTGCTTTTGGCAAGTTTCCAAGACCATCTATGGCATCTCCAATTACATTGAATAAACGGCCATAAACATCCTTACCAACCGGCATTTGAATTGCTGATCCTGTGGCAACTACTTCCACTCCTCTACTCAATCCATCGGTAGAATCCATTGAAACAGTCCTTACAGTATCTTCCCCAATGTGAGATTGAACTTCCAGTACCAGAATGGAACCGTCTTTTCTTGTAATTTCCAAAGAATCATAAATCCTTGGCAGTTCAGCGTTTTCTGAGTCGAACGCAACATCAACTACAGGACCAATAATTTGAGCAACTTTACCTGTGACTTTAGACATTATCTAATTCTTTATTGTTTTAATATTTTAAAATATGAAAAAACCTACAGGCCTGATTAATAATTCCCTAAACCTGAAAGAGGTAAATTTCAGGGTGCAAAGATAGTTTTTTCTTTATAAATTCATATAACGCGCTAAAGAAGTTTTTAACTCATTTGTATACCTGGATACGCGAAAAGAAAAAAAGAGTTACTTCAACAAAAAAATCCATTTCTGAAGACTTCAGAAACGGATTTTCAATGATTTAAGATTTATTTTTACTCTACAGTAACAGATTTAGCCAGATTCCTTGGTTGATCTACATTCTTTCCAAGCATTACTGCTATGTGGTAAGATAGCAATTGCAAGGGAATTGTAGTAAGAAGCGGCGTAAGCGACTCCATAGTCTCCGGTACTTCTATTACGTGATCTGCAAGTTCACGAACTTCGGTATCGCCATCTGTAACCACAGCTATAATTTTTCCTTTTCGGGATTTGATCTCCTGGATATTACTTACTACTTTCTCGTAATGTCCTCTTTTAGTAGCAATTACCACAACCGGCATTTGCTCATCAATAAGAGCAATAGGACCGTGCTTCATCTCTGCCGCAGGATACCCTTCAGCATGAATATAAGATATCTCTTTAAGCTTTAAAGCTCCTTCCAACGCTACGGGAAAATTAAACCCTCTTCCCAGGTAAAGACAGTTAGTTGCATTTTTATAGATATCTGCAATTCCACGAATGTGCTCGTCAGAATTAAGCGCTTCTTTTACTTTCTCCGGAATTCTTTCCAGCTCCTGCAAATGAAAACGAAAATCTGAATTGGAGATTGTCCCTTTGTGTTTTGCAAGCTTTAAGGCCATTAAAGTTAAAACGGTAATTTGTGTGGTGAAAGCTTTTGTTGAAGCCACACCAATTTCGGGACCGGCATGGGTATAAGCACCTGCGTGAGTTTCGCGAGAAATAGAAGATCCAACGACATTACAAACTCCAAAAACAAAAGCTCCTTTTTCTTTAGCCAATTTTATTGCCGCCATAGTATCTGCAGTTTCCCCACTCTGGGAAATAGCAATAACCACGTCATTTTCGGAAATAATTGGATTTCTGTACCTGAATTCTGATGCATATTCCACCTCTACAGGTATCCTCGCCAGGTCTTCAAATATATATTCTGCAACAAGGCCTGCATGCCAGGACGTTCCGCAGGCTACAATAAGAATTCTTCGTGCATGTGCTATACGTTCAATATTATCATCTACACCCGCCATTCGGATTAAACCCTGATCTGGCAACATCCTGCCACGATAAGTATCGCTTATGGCACTTGGCTGCTCATATATCTCCTTCAGCATAAAATGGTCGTAACCTCCTTTTTCTATTTGCTCCAGGTTCATCTGAAGTTCATGAACATAGGGATCTACAAGCGCATCATCTTTAATATTTCTAATTTTCACCCCTTTATGAAGACGAACAACAGCCATTTCACCGTCTTCCAGGTAGATTGCGTTATTAGTAAATTCTATAAAAGGAGAAGCATCAGACGCTACAAAAAATTCGTCTTCACCAACACCTATCGCAAGGGGACTACCCAGTCTTGCTACAACTATTTCATCTGGTTTATTTCTATCAAAAACCGCAATTGCATAGGCACCAATGGTCTGATTCAGCGCAATCTGCACTGCTTTCCCCAGCTTCACACCTTCTTTTTGCTTTACATCTTCGATAAGATTAACAAGAACCTCGGTATCTGTTTCACTCTGAAAGGTATAGCCACGTGTTTTAAGCTCTTTTTTTAGTGAATCGTAATTTTCTATAATTCCGTTATGGATAATTACAAGATCTCCGGAATTTGAATAATGTGGATGGGAATTTACATCATTTGGCTCACCATGAGTAGCCCAGCGTGTATGACCAATACCAACATTTCCAGATAATTCCAGAGAATTCTCCATCTTCTCTTTAAGGTCTGAAACTTTTCCCTTTGTTTTACAAAGTTTAAGTTCCCCTTCATCAAACAGAGCAATTCCTGCACTATCATACCCGCGGTATTCCAATCTCTGAAGTCCTTTTAAAACTATGGGATAAGCATCCCGGTGGCCAATATAACCAACAATTCCACACATAATTTCTTAATCGTTTGTTTCAGTATAATAAATTCTTAATTTCAGTCTCTTTTCTTCATCTTCAGACCTATTTCCGTGTAGGACCGTTCCAAGCGGAGTCAAAACTGAAGCCAATGGCACTTTATTTATATTTGGGTTATCGTTTTCAAAACCTTTCACCGCAGCGTTTGCTGTAATATTTATATTTGGTGTAACTACCAGTCCCAGGCGTACATTGGTAGAATCCTTATTAAGGAGATTATTTACATGCTGGGTTATACGCAGTGTATATCTTACTCCGTTACCTTCTTCATCTTTTTGCAGACGTGAAGAATGAGTTGTTAAAGAATTTAAAGGATCACGCTGATCTGTTCCTGTATCATAAGTATAATCCAAAAGAGTCCTGTTATTATCCAGATCGTACAAATAAATCCGCTCCGGCTCATTTACGCCTTCAGCCAAATCCTGATTGACATAAAAACTGAGATTTGCCTCATTAACCAGCCAATTGTTTTGTTTTAATTCTTCAAGTTCAGCAGCATTAGAAAAGAGTTCGATAATTGCCATACTACCTTCCCCTCCTTTTAAATAAAGGTTCCCGGCTCCAGTTTCTGACCCTGAGTTCTGTATATCCTGAATAACTTCATCTGGATATTCTCCCTCAAAAGTATTTACAACATTACTTCCAAAATTCAGCTTAAAGCTTCGCCTTGCTCTTGTCGATTCCCCCTCCTCATCAGTAGTGTCGTATTTATAGTAAAGGGTGATCCCAGCACCACTTTGAGGTGCAAGATTAAGCAACACAATACTACCGTCGTTATTGACAGCTTCAGCTTTTATAAAAAGACCACGAAGATAATTTCTGAAATTATCGTTATTCGCAAGTTCAGAATCCCCCTCTTTATCAAGTATTTTTTGCTGAAAAAATTCAACCGGCAGTTTCACCCTCAAAGCAGGGGAAGAAACCACTGTATCAGACACTCCAGTAGCAGCAGGCTCATAAGAAACTATTTTTTGGGCTGAAGGACGATAATTGTCATTTTTGTACAATGTATCTCCCTCTATATACTGCTCAAATAACTCCTGCTGATCTGAATAATATTTCTGTCTTTGTTCAAAATTACTTGCAGGATCCAGATCATTCAGGTAATATCCAGATTCAAAAACAGAAATTTTGAAAGGAGAATTTCCATAAATAGAATCCAGCTCATATTCTCCGTCACTACCTTCACTACCTTCTACAATATTACTGAAAAATGGCATTTTAAGCACCACACTGTCCAATACCGGCTCACCGCCAAAAGTCGGATTTCCACCAGAAAGGGAGACCTGAGTTAAAATACTTGCTTCAGTCAAACCATATACAGGATGGTTATATGCACCTAAAAGATGTGTTGGTAAATTATTGGTTTGAACAGATTCTATCTTTTCCGACCAGGCGGTAACGTCTATTTCGCGCAGATCAACATCTGTTGGATTCCCGATTACTTCACCCCCGATTTCACTATAGTCCTCATCGCAGGCTACAAAAGAAAAAATAACAACAAAGGCTGTTGCTATTTTTAAAGTCACTCTATCAAAATTCATTCGCTGATTTTTACTGTTTCAGAACCTTTGTAGCATAAAAGTCCTGGTAAGCTTGTGTAAATTCCTCTCTGTTTTTATAAGGAAGAACAGGCTTGTTTAATCTGTTTACATAAGTTTTAAGCTCATCTGGCACATTATCTCCACTTAAGATGATAGCATCAGAATTATCCACAGCAGTTTTAATGAGGTTTACGTAATTGGGTTCCCCCAAATGCTTTACATCCTCATCTTCCATTCCATCAAAGAGAACTTTCTCCTGCATCTCTGTATTTAACGTCTCATCGAAACTTTGATTGTATACTGAAGTAACTATTCTTGCATTACTAAAAAGTGGCTCATTGCCATAATAATTCCGCAAATACAAAGGAAGAAGCGAGGCCAACCATCCATGGACATGGATAATATCCGGAGACCAGTTTAATTTTTTTACCGTTTCAATCACACCTTTTGCAAAAAAGATAGCCCGCTCATCATTATCATCAAATAAATTTCCTTCTTCGTCAGTTAGGGTTGCTTTTCTTTTAAAGTAGTCCTCGTTATCTATAAAATAGACCTGCATCCTCTCTTTGGGAATGGATGCTACTTTAATGATCAATGGCATATCCAGGTCATTTATAACCAGGTTGATTCCTGAAAGTCGTATTACTTCATGTAACTGATGACGCCTTTCATTGATATTCCCAAACCTGGGCATGAAAATCCTAATTTGGCCACCCTGGTTATTTACCATTTTAGCGGCTTCAAAAGAGGTAGATGAAATGTCTGTTTCAGGCAGGTAGGGTATAACTTCAGAGGAGACGTATAATACTCTCTTATCTTTCATAAAATCTTTGCTTTAATTGCGATTGCGAATAAAAAACACGCAAAATTACAAAAATTTATGCAGATTGCTAGTAATATATTAAGTTTGCACGCTGTTAATTTTTAATAAAGTGCAGATATTTAAAGAAAAACAACCGCTAATCGACACGCTTCTGAGCTATAAATCCGCAGGGGAAATTGTTGGTCTGGTTCCTACAATGGGAGCCCTCCATGACGGGCACCTATCACTTGTACAACAGGCTTTGCAGGAGTGCGACAGAGTAGTGGTAAGCATCTTTGTTAATCCTACCCAATTTGACAACCCAAAAGACCTGGAAATGTACCCCAGGACATTGGATCAGGATATCGAATTGTTAAAGCAAGCACAGGATGATATCATTGTTTTTGCTCCTAATGCCAATGAACTATATGGCAAAAAAGTGGCTTCTGAACATTTTGATTTTCAGGGACTGGAGAAGGTTATGGAAGGCAAATACAGAAACGCCCATTTTGACGGAGTGGGCACCGTAATTAAGCTGTTTTTTACAATTATTAAACCCGATAAAGCTTTCTTTGGCGAGAAAGATTTTCAGCAACTTCAGATTATAAGAAAATTAACCGAGATACTCGAACTACCTGTAGAGATTGTAGGGTGTCCTATTTTAAGGGAAGAATCGGGACTTGCAAGAAGTTCCAGAAACGAACGACTAAGCAGTTTACACCGGGAAAAAGCGGCTTTTATTTATGAAACGCTGATAAAGTCAAAACAGCTCTTTGGCACAAAAAGTGCAGATTATGTGACGGAGTGGGTAAAAAATGAATTTCAGAATTATCCTTTTCTAAAGCTTGAATATTTTGAAATTGCAGATATACAGAACTTAAAAAGAGTTAACCGGAAACGGGAAGGAGCACAATACAGAGCTTTTATTGCAGCGTATGCTGATGATATTCGGTTAATAGACAACATGCCTTTAAATAATTAATCTTTTGAAAATGCAGGTACACGTAGTAAAATCAAAAATTCACCGGGTTAAAGTTACCGGAGCCGATCTAAACTATATTGGAAGCATTACTATAGATGAAGATCTTATGGAAGCCGCGAATATAATTGAAGGCGAAAAAGTACAAATCGTTAACAATAATAATGGCGAAAGATTAGAGACTTATGTTATTCCGGGTCCACGAAATTCCGGAGAAATAACTCTTAATGGCGCTGCGGCAAGAAAAGTAGCAAAAGGCGATATTCTTATCCTTATTGCTTATGCAATAATGGATTTTGAAGAAGCCAAAAACTTTAAACCTTCTCTTGTATTTCCAAATGAAGACACCAATCTATTATCCTGATTTTTGAAAAAAAAGACTATCAAATTATTAAAAATTACAATCCCCCTGGCGCTGGGGATTTTTTTAATTTGGTATTCTCTTCAAACTGCAACTCCTCTGGAGCGCGAGGAATTGCTGGATAATGTTTTAACTGCAAACCCTTTCTGGATTTTTCTTTCCATTGCATTGGGAGCTTTGTCCCACCTTTCCAGAGCATATAGATGGAAATATCTTCTTGAACCCTTAGGCTATTCTCCCCGTCTCGCGAACAGTTTCATGGCTGTTATGGTAGGTTACCTCGCCAATTTTGGTATACCGCGATCGGGTGAGGTTTTACGTGCAGTCACTCTTTCTTCTTATGAAAAAATACCTTTCGAAAAAGGTTTTGGAACCATTATTTCTGAAAGAATAGCAGACTTGATCATCCTCTTACTAATCGTAGCTGTTACTGTTGCACTACAAACAGATAACCTTCTCACCTATTTTGAAGCCAATAATATAAATCCGCTGGTAAGCATCGGGATTTTTATTACTTTGATTTTCATAGGCGTTCTCGTTTTACAGTTTATCAAAAGATCTCAGTGGTCTATTGCTATAAAAGTGAAAAAGTTAGCAAAAGGTCTTCTCGAAGGAATGATAAGCATCCTGAAGATGAAGAAAAAATGGGAGTTTCTCTTCCATACTATCTTTATCTGGACTATGTATGTGCTAATGTTTTACGTGATCGTTTTTACCGTACCGGAAACTGCCAGCGCAAGTATAGGAGCAATAATGGCTGCTTTTGTAGTAGGTTCTTTTGCCATTTCTGCGACTAATGGGGGAATAGGAGTTTACCCTGTTGCAATTGGTGCTATTCTTATGCTTTACGGAATAAGCAAACAAAGTGGTGAAGCTTTTGGCTGGATCCTATGGGGCTCTCAGACCTTAATGGTACTTGTCTTTGGCGGCCTGTCTTTCATTCTGTTACCGGTTATAAACCGAAAGAAATAATACTTATCTTGCCAGTGTAATCTATCTACAACCTATGATGAAAAAACTACTTATGCTAGTGGTACTGATATGCCCCATGATCAGTTCCGCACAAATTATTTATGAAACGGTTTCCTCTGCAAAATTGAAGGAAACGCGTGAAATCAAAATTCAGCTACCCCGTAATTATGATGAGAACAAGGAGAAACATTATCCGGTAGTTCTGGTTCTGGATGGTGATTACCTTTTTGAACCTGTAGCTGGAATTGTGGATTATTATTCATACTGGGAAGATATTCCTGAAATGATTGTGGTGGGCATTAATCAGTCCAGATCACGAAGTAAGGACGTGAATTACGACAACCAGCGTTTTCTACCCTCAGATCAAGGGGCTGAATTTTTCGAATTCCTGGGAATGGAGCTTTTAAACAGTGTTGATCAAAAATACAGGACAGCACCTTTTCAAATTATTGTCGGCCACGATCTCACTGCAAATTTCCTGAACTATTACTTACTTAAACCTGAGCAGATTTTTGAGGGATATGTGAATCTTAGCCCTGATCTTGCCCCTGAAATGGCAAATAGAATAACGAGTGCACTATCCAGAAGCGAAAAGAAAAAATGGTATTACTTAGCAACAGGAAGTGACGACATCAGCCAGTTAAAAGAAAATATTTTGGCTCTGGACAATCAATTAAAAGGTCTTGATAACGACCTGGTTTCCTACACCTTTAATAACTTTGATAATGCCAGTCATTACTCTCTTGTAGGAAGAGCTCTTCCTGTTGCAATAGAAAGTATGTTTGAAGTTTACAGTCCTATTTCCCCAAAAGAGTACAATGAAGTCTTACTACAGACTTCTATATCCCCAACCGAATATCTTATTGAAAAGTATGAATCGATCGACAATCTGTATGGAATTGAGAAACGAATAAGGCTAAACGATTTCCTTGCCATTCATCAGGCTATAGAGAAAACCAGGAGATGGGATGAATATGAGGAACTCAGCAAACTTGCCAACGATCATTTCCCGAAGACAATGCTTAGCACCTATTTTGAAGCACGATACCACGAAGAAACCGGTAATCCAAAGAAAGCAATGAAAGCTTATCAAAATGCTTATGGGCAGGAGAAAATCGCTTTTTTAGATGTTGATTTTATGCTGGAAAAAGCTAATGCAATTAAAAGAGATTTCGGTTATTAGAAATAAATCAGAAATATATAAATGGCAAAAGTAAAGACCACATTCTATTGCCAGAATTGTGGAGCACAATATTCTAAGTGGCAGGGCAGATGTACCGCGTGCAACGAATGGAACACTATTGTAGAAGAAGTTGTTCAGAAACCCGATCCTAAAGACTGGAAATCCCCTGCTTCAAAGGAGGCAAAGAGAATTTCCAGGCCTTTAAAAATTGCCGAAATAGAAAACGCTCCTCAAAACAGGTGGAAAACGGGAAATAATGAGCTGGACCGGGTATTGGGCGGCGGTCTTGTTCCCGGATCACTTACACTTTTGGGAGGCGAGCCCGGGATTGGAAAGAGTACGCTCTTATTGCAAATATCGCTTCAGTTAAAGTATAAAGTGTTATACGTTTCCGGAGAAGAAAGTCAGCAGCAAATAAAAATGCGGGCAGAACGTATAGATCCAAATCCTGCCAACTGCTACATTCTTACCGAGACTAAAACGCAGAACATATTCCGGCAAATCGAAGCTATATCTCCTGAAGTGGTTATTATTGACTCTATACAAACCCTTCACAGTGATTACATTGAAAGTTCTCCCGGCAGTATTTCTCAAATTAGGGAATGCACTGCTGAACTTATTAAATTTGCCAAGGAAAGCGGAGTTCCGGTTATTTTAATTGGTCATATTACCAAAGAAGGAAGTATTGCCGGTCCAAAAGTACTGGAGCATATGGTAGATACGGTCCTTCAGTTTGAAGGAGATCGCAATCATGTTTACAGAATTTTAAGGGCGCATAAAAACCGGTTTGGCTCTACGCACGAGCTCGGCATTTATGAAATGCAGGGCAGCGGACTAAGAGAAGTAAGCAATCCATCGGAAATACTTATTTCTAAAAATGACGAGGATCTTAGCGGTACCGCCATTGCCGCAACTCTCGAGGGAATGCGACCTTTAATGATAGAAATTCAGGCGCTGGTGAGCACCGCCGTTTATGGAACGCCCCAACGTTCTACTACGGGTTATAATGCCAAAAGACTCAATATGATCCTTGCAGTACTGGAAAAACGTGCAGGATTTAAACTGGGTGCCAAAGATGTATTCTTAAATATTACCGGAGGAATTTCCGTGGATGATCCTGCCATAGATCTTGCTGTGGTGGCAGCTATATTATCTTCCAATGAAGATATTCCTGTGGAAAAAGATGTCTGTTTTGCTGCAGAAGTAGGGCTGGCAGGAGAAATACGGCCGGTAACCCGCATTGAACAGAGAATAACAGAAGCCGAAAAATTAGGATTTGGAAAAATCTTAATTTCGAAACAAAGTAAGGTTCCAAAGAATAATTATAATATTCAAATTATTAAATTAGCAAAAATTGAAGATGTTGTAAGTCATTTATTTGAATAAAAATGGCACAGTTAATGAAGTTAAGCTGCTGAAAAATAATTATATGCGAATAACAAGGTTATTATTAATATTATCGGCAGTAATTCTTTCAGGCTGCTCTCAGCTGAATAAAGCTTCAGATTACATCACAAATCCTACAGCAAAAGAGGTATACAAGAGGGATTTTAATCTTTCTGATAGTCTTTTTACTAAATGGAAAAATCAGGTGGAAATCGCCTTAAATGATAGTATCCAGGTAGAACTGCCATATGCCGAAAAAGGCAAATTTCTGCCTCGTACTTTTCCTGTGTACTCCTATGAAATAGAATTAAATCCAGGGGAGCTTTTTAATCTTGAAATTGAAACCGATTCTCTAAAGGAACTGGTTTTTATCGATGTTTTCAAGAGAACCGAAGATTCTTTAAATCCCTTCACCAAAGTTGAAAGTGCAGAATTTGGCGCAAAACACTTTACTTTTGAAGCTGAAAAAGAAGGGAAATATAAAGTTGTAATTCAACCCGCTATCGAGGGAAATTCTCCTTTTTTACTGAAGATGATAAAGAGTCCGGTTTACCTTTTCCCCGTCGCATCATATAATAACTCAGCTGTACAAAGCTTCTGGGGAGCCCAGCGGGATGGAGGCGCAAGAAGTCATGAAGGGATTGATATCTTTGCAGAACGAGGAACTCCTGTTGTGGCAGCCACTTCTGGTCGCATTACTTATACCGGAGAAAAAGGCCTTGGCGGAAAACAGGTTTGGTTAAGGGACAGCCGCAGGGGTCAGTCTCTATATTATGCACATCTTGATAGTATTAATCCTGTTTCCGGAAGGGTAAATGTGGGAGACACTTTAGGATTTGTAGGAAATACCGGAAATGCGAGAACTACTCCCCCACACCTCCATTTCGGAATTTATAAGAATTTTCAGGGTGCTATAAACCCTCTGAATTTCGTATTTATGCCAGAGCCATTAAACCTGGACGATGTGGAGGACGATATTCCGCATAAAATACTTACTAAAGCAGTTACGGCAAACCTTAGAAACAAACCAACAACTTCGGGTTCAAAGATTATAGGTTCTTCTAAAGCTCAGGACACCCTTCAGATTTTAGGAAAGTCAAGAGACTGGTACCACATAAGAACACGAGAAAATAAGGCTTCCTTTATTCATCAAAGTCTTGTGAAACCTATTTAATTTAAGGTGCAGGATTTGGTATCGTTTTATGAACCTCTTCTATCTCCTTTAGGATTTCTTCTGAAAGGTTTACGTTGATACTTTCTATATTTTCATTTAACTGATCTAGAGTTGTCGCACCAATAATATTACTGGTAACAAACGGCTGCTGATTGATGAATGCCAAAGCTAAATGCGTAAGGCTGATATTGTGCCTTTTAGCGATATCACTATACGCGCCTGTAGCTTTTACCGCCTCTTCCCCGGTGTACCTCTTGTACTGCGGAAACAGGCTTAGCCTTGTGTTTTCTTTAATTCCGCCAAGATGCTTTCCAGACAGCACCCCCATTCCCAATGGAGAGTAAGGCAGGTATCCAACATTTTCGCGATGAAGAATTTCGGTAAGTCCAATTTCATCCTTCCGGTTCAGAAGATTATAAGGGTTTTGGACACTCACCATCTTTGGTAAACCACTTTTGCTTTCCTCCAAAAATCGCATCAATCCGAAGGGCGTCTCATTGGACAGCCCAATATGCCTGATTTTTCCGGCTTTGATCATACTATCCAGAATTTCCAGGACTTCCCGAAAATTATCCTCCCACTCCTCCTCTTCATGCGTATAACCCTTCTTCCCGAAAAAATTAGATTGCCGTTCCGGCCAGTGTAACTGATAGAGGTCTATATAATCTGTCTGCAATCGTTGTAGACTTTTATTCACCGCCTCTTCCACAGCTTCCTTGTGGTAACCTAATTTGGGACGGATATGAGCAACCATTTCAGCAGGGCCCGCTACTTTTGAAGTAAGCACTACATCCTCTCTCCTACCGGACTCTTTAAGCCAGCTTCCAATAATTTCTTCAGTTCTCCCCTGGGTTTCAGAATTTGCAGGAACCGGATACATTTCTGCAGCATCAAGAAAATTTACTCCCTTCCCCAAGGCATACTCTATTTGTTCGTGGCCTTCAGCTTCTGTATTCTGCTCTCCCCAGGTCATAGTGCCCAGGCATATTTTACTGACTTTAATATCAGTATTTGGTAAGATTGTATATTTCATTGATTATTTTTCTGAAAATGATTTACTCTGTACCCCAGATATTTTAAATCCAGCTGTACAGCTCTAATTTCTTCGGAAGTTTTGCTGCTTCAGAAAAAATTATAACGGATTTTCAATTATTCTTTTTCTTAAGGAGTTTCCTTATTCAGTTTCATTTAGCAAACGTGTTACCTCATCCAGTTTAGGAGTAAGGATAACTTCAATCCTGCGGTTTTTAGCCCTTCCTTCAGCAGTATCATTGCTCGCAACCGGCGCATATTCTCCCCTTCCGGCCGCGGTTAGGTTTTGCGGATCAATATTACTATTCTCCTTCAAGATCTGCACAATAGACGTTGCACGCTTGGTAGAAAGATCCCAGTTGTCGGTTAAAGGACCGCTGCCCCCATAGGGCACATTATCGGTATGTCCTTCTATTAGCACGGCAATATCAGGATTTTGAGCCAGTACTTCTCCCAATTGTTGTACAGCTTTTCTTCCTTCAGAGTTTACTGCCCAACTTCCGGAACCAAAAAGTAACTTATTTTCCATAGAAACATAGACTTTTCCATCGCGCTGCTCTACGGTAAGCCCCTTTCCTTCAAAATTGGTGAGGGCCTTGGAAATAGCTTCCTTTAAAGCATTCATTTTGGCATCTTTTGCAGCAATTAGACCTTCCAGTTCATTTATGCGATTAGACCTTGCCTCCAAATCCTTCTGAAGCTTTTCCAGACGTATCTGTTCTGCTGCCAGGGCGTTTTCTTTTTCTTCCAGCTGGGCCAGTAATTCTCGGTTTTGCCTCGAATTTTCGGCTATAGCAGCAGAACTGTTCTGCTCCAAAGCGTCATACGAATTTTTCAAGTTTTCGTACTTCGATTGGAGTGAGGAGAGATTTTCAGCTAAATTATTGCGCTCTGCTGTTAAATTTTCATGCGCCTCCTGCAGTGCATTATATTCTGCTTCCATTTTTCTATACCACTCCAGGTCAGCAGACATTTCACGGTTTTCACGTTTTAGGTCGGCATGCTGGTTTTCCAGTTCTCCATATTTTTTAGAAGAAACGCACGAGCTTAAAGTTAAAGCCATTACAGCTGCAAAAAAGAAAATTTTCCTTATCATTTCTATAGAAATTTATTCCAATTCAATTAAAACCGGGCAGTGATCGCTGTGATATGCCTCTGGTAATATAACGGCACGTTTCATTTTTTCTTGTAAGGATTTTGAAACAAGATTATAATCTATACGCCAGCCTTTGTTGTTGTTCCTGGCATTTGCACGATAACTCCACCAGGAATAATTATCTCCTTCTTCGTTAAAGTACCGGAAAGAATCGATGAACCCGCTTTTCATAAAATTGTTGATCCATTCCCTTTCTTCCGGAAGAAATCCTGAAACATTCTTTAATCGAACAGGATCATGGATATCTATGGCTTCATGGCAAATATTATAATCACCGCAAATAATAAGGTTTGGTATTTCCAGCTTTAGCTTGTCTACATACTGCTGAAAATCTTCCATATACTGAAATTTATGCTCAAGCCTCTTAATATTTGTTCCCGAAGGGAGGTAAAGACTCATTACTGAAAAATCTTCAAAGTCAACCCGAAGGTTGCGCCCTTCAAAATCCATATAATCCACACCCGTCCCATATTCTACATGAATCGGTTTTATTTTACTAATGACAGCTACTCCGCTATAGCCCTTTTTTTGCGCAGGATACCAATAGTGATAAGGATAACCCGCCTCTTCAAAATCCTGCAAATTTAATTGATCCGGAGAGGCTTTTATTTCCTGAAGACAAACAACATCTGGATTAGCCTGCTGCAGCCATTCCAGAAATCCTTTCCTAATTGCCGCCCTGATACCATTAACATTATAAGAAATTATTCGCATTTATGTTGTTGTGATTTTTTAAATTAGATCCATCTGAAATATCTACATATTCCAGATTTGTCGTTTCGAAGCAGCACTTAATTTGGATTTCTCCAAAATCTGGCCATAAAAAAGCACATTGCTACTTTCCTCTACTTAACTATAAAGCGCTTTACTTTTCCGAACTCCCTTGTTCCCACTCTTACAAGGTAAACACCTCTTGCGGCATAAGACATATCAAAAGTATAAGTATATGCCTCTCCATTAAAATTCATTTTATTCTCAAGCAGTTTCTGGCCAAGCATATCATGAACAGTAATGCGCAGGGGTGCTTCTATATTAGATAAAAGACGAGCCCTGTAGATTTTGCTATCTTCTTCTTTTGGTCTTTCACTTATAATCATTAATTCAGCTTCATTAAGTATAAAGTCTTCAATGTTAAGTGAACTGTCGGTTACGCTTACAGAATAATCGTGCGTGGTCCCATAATCCATCACATCACAGGGATCGTTCAATTCTCCTTCAAAACTTGTGTCCCCTGCTCTTATCCTTAAAAGGTGCTGACCTAGTGGTGCATCGTCAGGTATGGTAAAATCTACAGAAACAGGTGTATTGGGACTCGGGATTACTTGTGAACTTACAAACCGCTCGTCATTATCAAATACTGCATCATCATCCAGGTCTATCCACATGGAGAACTGTTCCTTTTCTTCCTCTGCAAATACAGATTTTACGGTTACCGTAAAAGTACCCCTGGATCTATCCAGAGTGGCAGAGGAACCAATAAAGTCTATGTAGCCATCTCCACAAGGTATGCGTTCATTTAAAATTTCTTCCAGCTCAAAGTAAAAAATTCCGTCACCAAAAGAACAATCTGAACCTTCAGGAATACAATTCAGATTTGCAATAGATTTCACCGTAGAATCATTGGTAGGGTTAAAATCTTCCTCAAGATGAGTTCTTGCGGTCACCCTATAACTTCCCGAAGGGCTAAGATCTGCTCTTCGACTAAAAGTATAAACTGTATTTTCTCCAACTCCCACAGTTCCAGAAAAAGTTTCTCTCACAATAAAATTATCACCAACCTGGTAGGAAACAGGAAAGTTGGATTGTGGCTCACCACCAAAATTCTCAATTGTAACGGTAACAACTTCTGTAGGTGTTAAATTTTGCCCTGTCACAGGAACGTCTATAGACGTCACACCCACATCCCGGGGCGGCAGGTTTTTAATTTGAGCAACAAAAGTGTCATTTTCTGAATTCTGATCATTATTAAGCCCGGTGGTAAAAACCACTTCATAGGTCTCTCCTATTTCAGAGAAATCTGCAGGCTGCGAGAAGGTGAAATTGACAGACTGGGTTGCAGGTATACTTTCAGTAAAAATTTCGGTAACTGTTTCCCCTCCATTTACTGTATAACTAACAGGAAAGCCAGATTGTGCATTAGAACCAAAATTCCTTATCCTTACCGTAATTTCTTCAGCAGTACCCAACGTGGCATCCTGTGGTGTTACACGTGCAATGGCGCCTACATCATTCTCATTATCGGCTGCTATTCTAAAAACACCTACCCTGTTTTTACGATTTAATCCTTCAAAATATTCAGCATTATGCCAAAACGTGAGATCATCTGCCGGATCTACAGAAAGATGGGCATAATCTCCATACCTGCTGTTAGGGTCGGGATCTTCTCCTTCTACTATCGTCTGCTCCTCAAAAGTCATTATTCCTAAATCATCACCTGCATACCTTCCTGTGTATCTTATTGATGGGAAAATTGGCGTCTCAGGGCTATCATCTAAAATCGTAAATCCCAGACCAATATTTCCCTGGTTGTCTATACCTATACTTCCGCTAAACCTGTCACTTTTATCCGGTGCATAAGTTCCTTCCTGATAAACTGTCCATGATTCCTGATTAGCCATTTGCCTAAGCTCATACCACCTTATACCGGCATGCTCTGCAGCAGTAGGATCTACATCTACAACAAAATTCATTACAACAGAATTGTGGGTTTCGAAGCGCCGATACTGCGTCATATACATCATCGTCGCCTGGAGGGCATCAATTTCCGGCGCATCACCTGGCTGCGAAAGGTTGCTGAAGGAACCACCATCAAAAGTCGCCATAAAGGGTGAAACTCCATCTGCCTGCCCAAGTCGCTGTGATTCTGAAATAACCGAGGAAGCAGGGTTGTTCCAATCGACATTTATCAGCCAAATCTTTAAATGATCCTCTATAACACCTGCCCAGGCATCATCCTGCATAAAAACAATTGGAGAATTACCCCGGGGAGGTGCAATATCCCCTATTGCATGAAATCCTGCAGGGCTGTAAAATCCGTTAGTCCGGATTCCAGGTAAAGGAAAAGCCAAAATTCCGGCTGTTTCTCCCTGAAGCATTTTATCCCGCTCCACTACGTAAATCACCTGGCTTTGACCTGCAGTATTCGCGTTTTTGTTAGTAGTAATATAATAACCATCACCCCAAACAGAAATCTTCGGGTAATCGGGCAACACTCCATTTGTGGTAAACCTGTATGTAAACCAACCATCGTTTAACGGATCCGGACCACGTGAAACGGCTATAAGAAAACTTTCAGGGGTATCACTAAACTGACTTATTAAATAACGATCTGCAAACTCATCGTAAACTACAATAGGATCACCAAGGTTTTCGCCGGTAAATTCCCCTCCTATGCTCGCCAAAGAAGCGGGTGGCATTAATTGATTTCCTTCCTTATCCCAAATTGAAAATGCCGAATTCCAGGCGTTTATATAGTGATTCGGACCCACAAAACCCGTAGGATCTGTAGGTGTCGAGCGAGAACTTACAGCCTCATAGGACAATATTGGTGCTTTTGAAGGTACCTCTCCCATTTTACTCTGCAATGCAGGATCTGTGGTTTTTGGCAGCCCTTTTCCCGGCACCACCTTATTAATACCCCGGTTACGCGGATTGTAAATTTTAAATTCTGAAGAAGGAGCAACCAGTTTACCTTTTGAAAGTGCCCCTGAAGGCACAGCAAGGGCCGAATCTACGTAAACAGGACCGGAAGTTTCATTGGTTTGTGCTTCTGCATCAAAATGAAAAAGAAATACAGCAAATAATAAAAGGTATAGAAGGTTTTTCATGATAAGTAATATAGCTTCTTCAAAAATAGATAATAGTGTACCGTTTCAAACGAAAGAAAAAGCTCTAAAGTTAATAATATAATCCTGAAATTTCCTGCTCACTTCTTATTCCCTTCTACCAGAAACTCCTAAAACGGCTAAGGCTTTAAATCATCGGTTTAAATTGTACCGATGCAGGCTAAAAAGCATATCAGCTTTCCATCCAGCTTCTAAAATTAGTTTCTTCTTTTATAATTGCCGATAATTGTGAAATTTCGACCCTCTTCTGTTCCATGGTATCCCTAAACCTGACTGTCACCATTTTATCTTCAAGGGAATCGTGATCTATAGTAATACAAAGAGGCGTTCCTGCAGCATCCTGGCGCCGGTATCTACGGCCAATCGCATCTTTTTCGTCAAACTGAATATTATAATCCCATTTTAACTCATTAAAAATTTCCTGGGCAAGTTCAGGCAATCCATCCTTCTTCACTAAAGGCAAAATTGCTGCTTTTGTAGGTGCAAGCACCGCCGGAAGTTTTAAAACTGTCCTGCTACTCCCATCTTCCAGCTCTTCTTCTTTTAGAGAGGCTGCAAGCACAGAAAGGAACATCCTGTCCAGACCAATAGAAGTTTCAATTACGTAAGGCACGTAATTTTCCTTAAGTTCCGGATCATAAAACCGTAGTTTTTTACCAGAATGTTCTTCGTGAGCTTTTAAATCGAAGTCGGTTCTGGAATGAACACCTTCCAGTTCCTTAAAGCCAAATGGAAAATCAAATTCTATATCTGCCGCTGCATTGGCGTAATGTGCAAGTTTGTCGTGATCGTGAAAACGATAATTCTTCTCACCCAGACCAAGCGATAAATGCCATTTTAACCGCACCTCTTTCCAGTGCTCATACCATTTTAATTCTTCTCCCGGGCGCACAAAGAACTGCATCTCCATTTGTTCAAATTCCCGCATTCTAAAAATGAATTGTCTCGCAACAATTTCATTTCTGAAAGCTTTTCCTATCTGTGCAATTCCAAAAGGAATTTTCATCCTTCCGGTTTTCTGCACATTGGAAAAGTTTACAAAAATACCCTGAGCAGTCTCCGGCCGAAGGTATAATTGTGTTGCAGAATCTGCTGAAGCTCCCAGTTTGGTCCCAAACATCAGGTTAAACTGCCTCACATCTGTCCAGTTTTTAGAACCGGTTTCAGGATCTGCAATTTCAAGCTCTTCTATTAACGACTTTACGTCGGCAAGGTCTTCATTTGTTAAAGATCTCCCCAGACGCTCCAGAATCTCTTTGCGATCACCTAAGTATCTCTTTACGCGCGGATTGGTAGCTTTATACTGTTCTTCATCAAATTCTTCCCCAAAGCGTTTCTTTGCCTTGTCTATTTCTTTTTGTGCCTTTTGCAGTAGCTTTTCAGCGTAATCTTCTACAAGTACATCTGCACGGTAGCGACGCTTAGAATCTTTATTATCAATTAAGGGATCATTAAAGGCATCTACGTGCCCAGAAGCCTTCCAGGTCGTGGGATGCATTAAAATTGCAGCGTCTATTCCCACTATGTTCTGGTGCATCTGCACCATGCTTTTCCACCAGTACTCCTTGATGTTTTTCTTTAATTCGGCACCATTTTGACCGTAGTCATAAACAGCGCTTAGACCATCATATATTTCGCTAGATGCAAAAATATACCCATACTCTTTAGCATGGGATATTACATTCTTGAATAAATCTTCGTTTTTTGCCATGGAACAAAAATAAAAAAACCGCCCTGATATACACCAAGACGGTCTCTTTTTTGTTTTAAATTATCTCAGGCTAAAAGTAGAAGTCCCAATCAGGTAAGCATCAGAATACACATAGACTTTATATTCTCCTTCGATTAGCCTTTCTTCACTGGCATTAGCCAAAACGCAAACATCAAGTTCTTCATTCTCGTAATACACCTTGGAATTCGCGCTGTAGACCATTACTCCGCCCTCATGCTGAACAGCAATTTGATCTCCCACAAGTTCATTTTCGGGATTATAAACCTGCACATTTATGGTTTTCTCTCCCGCTTCAGCCAGTTCGTTAGAAGAAATTGTAAAGCAGGTTCTTATCTGGTCTATTCTCCTTGTCCTGTCGTTCTCCACAATCTTACCGCTATTTCTCACAATTACACCCTCTCCTGTTAATCCCGTGATTTGCAATCTCGATGCACGGTCAACTTTAGAAGAAAGGTTTTGATTGGTGTCCTGCAAAGAATCAGATAACCTGGTGCGCTCCTGAAGCACTATATTTGTACTATCCATTGCAGTAGTTAAGCGCTGATTTTGGGAACTTAAACTGTCCACCACTCTGAAAAGCCTGTCCTTTTCAGCTCTTAAGTTTCCAATTTCTCTCCTGTATCGGGAAATAAGGGCAAGATTCGCTTCGTTGTCTTGAACAGAATCCAGTAACCTGTTTATTCGTTCCCGCGCTTCCACCATATTCTGGTCCATTATTTCATTTTCTTCAATGGCTTCATCATACTTAATGATTAGGTCATTAAGTTCATTTTCTATAACAGCCTTTTCATTCTGAAGGATTTCTTTATTCTCCTTCTCTTCATTATAAAATTTAATAGTGTAAATGCTCAACGCGATTAAGGCCACAGCCAGCACCCCTGTTAATATTTTTAATGCTGTATTGTTTTTCTTTTCGGTCATCATACTTATGAATTTAGTTCGTAAATTTATGTTTTAACAAATTAAAACACAATGCATTAACAAATGTTTCACGATTTAGTCTCCCTCTTCTACCCCAGAGCCTGTAATTGCTGCAACATAGAATTGGCCAAAAATGAAAAAATCGTTTGCACTACGTGTTTGCATGAGTTACCTGTAACAAATTACCACATTTACAACGAAAATCCTGCAAAAAAAGTATTTCATGGGCGCGCAGAGATAGAAAATGCCACTTCACTTCTTTTCTTCAGAAAAAAAGGGATAGTTCAAACTTTAATCCATAATCTCAAATATCGGGGTCATGAAGAAATAAGTACTTTCCTTGGAGAATGGATAGGCACAGAATTATCTGAACTTGAAAATTATCAGAGCGTCGATTTTGTTATTCCTGTGCCCCTGCACAAAAACAAACTTAAAGCGCGGGGCTTTAACCAGGTTGAAGGTTTTGCCAGGGAAATTGCTGAAAAATTAGATGCGCGATACGTAGACGATGTGCTGGTTAAAAAGTCTGCGGGTCAAACGCAAGCGCTTCGGAACAGACTCTCGAGGTGGGGCAATATGGAAGGTACATTTCTTTTAGAAAATTCAGCTAAAATCAGGAACAAACACGTACTGCTTGTGGATGATATAATTACAACAGGTGCAACACTGGAAGCTTGTATAGAAAAAATTCAGCAAATTGAAGGCGTAAAGGTGAGTATCGCCACAATGGCAATTACAAATTGAATTTTGCGTTAAAACTTAAAATAATTGTTTCTTTGCTTTAAAATTAGCTTCCAATAAATGAGAAATAGAATTCCGGGCTTTTTAATTGTTATTGTTCTCCTTTTAACACTGGTGCAATGTGCAAAAAAAGGAATGCCTGAAGGTGGCCCTAGAGATGAGGAGCCACCCGAGTTTATAAGAGCAAATCCAGAGAATTATACAACGAATTTTAGCAAAGAGGAAATAAGAATATTTTTTGATGAATATGTTAAGCTAAAAAATCCGCAGCAACAGGTCATCATCTCTCCGCCTATGAGTCCCAGGCCATCCATCTTACCTCTGGGCACGGCAAGAAGGGATGTCCAGATAGAAATTTTTGACACACTGCAGGAAAACACCACCTATACCATTAACTTCGGAAAGAGTATTATAGACAACAATGAAAGTAATCCTTTAAACTATTTTAAATACGTTTTTTCCACCGGGGATTACATTGATTCACTTGAAGTTGGTGGAACAGTGGAAGATGCTTACCTGAAAAAACCTGCAGATTTCATTTCCGTTTTTCTGTATGAGGTAGATTCTACCTTTTCAGACTCTGTGGTTTACCAACAAACTCCGCGCTATGTGACCTATACTCGGGATAGCACAAATATTTTTCAGCTTGAAAACTTAAAAGCCGGCACTTATCAGATGATCGCCATAATGGACGAAAATGATAATTATCTTTTTAATCCCAGGAACGAAAAAATTGGATTTGTAGAGGATTTTATTACCATTCCTACCGATTCTACATATGAAATTACACTGTTCCAGGAAGAGCTGGAGTTTGAAATACAGCGCCCAAAGCAACTAAAAGGACAGCAAATTTTGTTTGGATACGAGGGCGTTACAGATCTGGATAGTGTAAGCATAGAGCTGCTTAATCCAAAGCCGGAAGGTTTCACTTCCCGCATTGTGCAAGACAGGGAAACAGATTCTCTCTATTACTGGTACAGGCCCACGCTGGAGACAGATAGTCTCACCTTTGAAGTTTTTAGCCCCGAACGCCGGGACACGCTCGTTGCCAGGATTACAGAGATGGAACGGGATTCCCTGAACGTAAGCGTTACACCTAACGGAAATATTGGTTTTGACCAGGAAGTGTTTCTAAGGGCAAATACACCTCTTGTAGAAAGTAATGACAGCCTCATTTCTATTATGAATCAGGATTCGATCTTTATTCCTTTTTCTACGGAATTAAGATTACTGGAAAACGAACTGCGTATTTCATTTGAAAAAGAGGAAAGCAGCCAGTATTCTATACAAGTTTTACCTGGAACAGTAGTAGACATGTTTGAAGCTACAAACGATACATTGACTCAACGTGTGTCCACAAAATCACTTTCAGAATATGGAACGCTCACCTTCAGGCTGCAAAATGTACAACAGTTTCCCGTTATTGCCCAACTTACCAACCTGAAAGGCGAAGTGCAGGTTGAAAAATATTCCGAAGGAGAAAATGTGATTGATTTTGGAAATTTGGAACCCGGGCTATTTTTTATGCGCCTGGTTTTTGACAGCAATAAAAACCACAAATGGGATACCGGCAATTATCTCAAAAAACGCCAGCCGGAACGTATCGAATATTTTTCTGACACTTTAGAGGTAAGGGCAAACTGGGATCAGCCTTATAGTTTCAGGTTAGAATAAATTCATCCCTGTCGAGCAAAAATCTCATCTTTTCTCTTGTTTTGGTAAGATGATTATAATCCAACTCAACCTCTTTAGAGAATGGTTCTTCCACGTCCAGCTCCGTAAGGTTTTGTCCAAGGCAATCATAAACAGTGCTGTGACCATTGTACCGGTGACCTTCACCATCAATTCCGGTCCTGTTTAAACCTATACAAAAACTCATGTTTTCTATAGCACGTGCCTTTAAGAGTGCATCCCATGCTGCTACCCGTTTTTCCGGCCAGTTGGCTACATAAATCAACAAATCGTAATCTACAGTATTCCTCGAAAAAACCGGAAATCTTAGATCATAACACACCAGCGGACAAATTTTCCAGCCTTTATATTCTACTATAAGCCGCTCTTCCCCTGCAGTATACGTTTTATCCTCCTTCGCCAAGGTAAAGGTGTGCCTCTTGTCGTATACTTTATATGAGCCATCGGGATATACAAAGAATAACCTGTTGTAAAAATTGCCATTTTCGGTGATTATCACACTCCCGGTTATGGCCAGGTTTTGCCGTTCAGCCATTTCCTGCATCCAAAGCAAAGTTGGCCCCTTTGTTTCTTCAGCAAGCTTTTCAGCATTCATGCTAAATCCCGTAGTAAACATTTCCGGCAGGATCACCAGGTCAACATTTCCTGAAAGTGCCTTGATTTCTTTACTGAAGAGACTACGATTATTTTCCGGATGCTCCCAATTTAAATTAACCTGAAGCATTGCTATGTTTAGATTTTGAGCCATACGTAAAGTTATTAAATTTTAAAAAATTGCTCCCAATTCGTTGTTAAATCATTGCAAAGAAGCATGCTATTAAATAGCTTTATTTGTCTAAAAAACCTCAGCTTATGAAATCCAGTCAAGACGTTACTTCATTTTTTCAAAGAGACACCTTCACTTCCAGCACGAGCCGCAGCCTTATAGCAGGGGCCGTTGGAGGGCTTGCAGGAACAGCAGTAAAAAGCCTCGTCGAAAAATTTCTCAAGGTAAGGAAGGTTGAGCAGCGATCTGCGCAAATAAAAATTTTGGATGATCTTTCCACAAAAATTACAGGAAGTCCAATAAGTGTACATAACGAAGCTTTGGCAGAACAACTGGTGAATTTCCCTGTGGGAATAAGCATTGGTGCGGCTTACGGTTATGGAAAAAAGAAGAAGGATAAACTGAATTTCAGGGACGGGGTTATTTTAGGAAGCTCTACCTGGGCATCTACGCACGAGACTTCCCTCCCCTTAATGGGCCTGAAGGAAAGTCCTAAAGACATCCCTATTGGTTTACAGATGAATGAACTTTTTGCATATGTAATGTTCGGTGTAACTACAGAATTGGTTAGAGATTATGTAAACCGAAGACTTAAGGAGTAATTATTTCTCCAGCTGCTTCAACATTTTTTTTATCCTGTCTTCTACTTTTTCTGAAGACAATTTCTCCCGAAGCCTGTCGGTAATAATAGGAAATGAGAACGGAGTGGGTTTTTCACAATTTTTCCAGATAATTTCCTGGGAAGCAATCCGCTCCAAAGCTATTCTTAACCTGCCTTCTTCCAATTGATGTTCAAAAGTTTCTCTAAATGACTGCTGATAAAGTAAATTATCATCCTCATAATCTCTGAAAACACTAAATAAAAGCTGGGAACTTGACTGAAGATGCTTGTTTTTGATCATCTTATTAGGATAACCGGTAAATACCAAGCCTGCAATCACAGCAATGTCACGGAATTTTCTTCGTGCCATTTCAGTAGCATTTAAACTTTTATAAAGATCATCCATAAGATATTCCGCAGAAAAGAGATTGTTATCCAGTACCTGCTGCATGTTTATTTCCTGATCTGAAAGAAGCTCAAACCCGTAATCATTATAAGCAATAGAAAAGGAAATGGGGGAGAGAAGGCTTATCCTGTACGCCAGCAGGCTGGCAAGTGCTTCATGAACAAACCGCCCTTCAAATGGATAAAAAATGGCGTGATAACCCTCTCTCGTTTTAAAAGTCTCTATTAAAAATTGGCTATTATCGGGCACAATAGATTCTTTTTGCTGCCTTTTCAAAATGGGTTTTAATGCCTTAAGCTCTGCAGAATCTGTCCCTTTTGAAACTGAAGCCGCGGCTTCATACATTTCCTGCCTGAGCAATTCACTCATTTGTGCAGAAAATGTCATCCTGCCGCCCATCCAACTCGGAACTTTTGAAGTTTTCTTGCTGGACCTCTTCACCTGTACCTGCATGCTTTTAATACGCACCAGTTCCAGGTTTCTCCCAGCAAACGTAAAAACATCTCCGGGATTGAGTTTAGAAATAAAATATTCTTCAATCGTTCCTATATAACCACCCGTCACGTATTTCACGCTCAACATTGCGTCGCTAACTATGGTCCCAATTTGCAAACGATGCCGCATTGCGACGCCGCGATCGTTTACTTTAAACTTCCCATCCTCTTCAATTTCAATTTTTTTGTACTCATCATAAGCCTGCAGGCTCTGACTTCCTTTGGTAACAAAATTGAGGATCCAGCGCCATTCGTCTTCTGTTATGGAGTTAAAGCAAAAAGTTGATTTTATTTCCGGATAAATTTCCTTCGGAAAAAATCCATCAGAAACGGCCAGGGTGGTAAGGTACTGCACCAGCACATCAAAACTAAGCAGGTACGGGATACGGTCTTCTACCGCGGTTTTCTTTGCTGCCTTTTGCAAAGCAGAAGCTTCAATAAGTTCTATCGCATGTGTAGGCAAAAAGTAAATCACGCTCTCCTTTCCCGGCTGGTGGCCACTCCTTCCCGCCCTTTGCAGGAACCTTGCCACTCCCTTGGGTCCACCAATTTGAATGATGGTCTCCACCGGCGCAAAATCTACTCCCAAATCCAGGCTGGAAGTACAAACCACAGCCTTTAAACTTTCGTTTCTAATCGCCTGCTCGACCCACAACCTGGTTTCCCTGTTAATACTTCCATGGTGCATGGCCACATCGCCGGCAAATTCCGGATATTTATTGATTAATTTCTGAAACCATATCTCACATTGCGACCGGGTATTTGTAAAAAGCAGCGTGGTACGTGAGTTTTTTATGATCGGCACAACCTCATCAATTAGATGCAGTCCCAGGTGCCCGCGCCACGGAAATTTTTCCATTTCCTCCGGAATTACAGATCGTACTGTTATCTTTTTATCCAGGTTCGCTTTTATTAATACTGAATTTTTAAAAGCCTCAGATTCCGGTCCCAAAAAAACTTCTCTTGCCTGCTGAAGGTTTCCTATAGTCGCTGAAATACCCCAAATCTTAAGTTTCCCTGAAATTGTTTTTAAGCGTGACAAGGCCAACTCTACCTGCACGCCTCTTTTTGTGCCGAGTAACTCGTGCCACTCGTCTACGACTACGGCATTTAAATTTTTAAAAGTTTTGCCATAATTTTTGGAGGAAAGGAGCAACTGCAAACTCTCAGGCGTTGTAATGAGCAAATCTGGCATCGACCTTTTCTGGGCTGCCCTAATCTTTTGAGGAGTATCACCGGTTCTTATCCCCACGGTAAAATTTGTCCCCATTTCTTCAGCAAAACGCAGCGCCGACTGCTCTATTTCTACAGAAAGGGCACGTAGCGGAGTTATCCAGATCGCTTTTAGCCCTTTTTTGTGCTTCTCTTTATAGTCGGGATTGTTTTTGATGTATTCAAGAACTATAGGGATCCAGAGCGCATAAGTTTTTCCGCTCCCGGTGGGTGCATTTAAAAGGCCATTTTCGCCCTTGAGATATGCATTCCAAATTTGCTTCTGAAATGGAAAGGCTTTCCAGTTCTGCTTAGAGAACCATGATTCTGCTAATTTTATGAGTTGAGTTTTATTCATGTTTTTTACCCTTCCGTCTTAATCAGCTCCCGCTGATTAATCCACCTTCCCTTAAAATAAGGGAAGGAGTTTTTTTTGGTTGTTTTCCTAATTAGCTATCCGCTGATAATTCCACTTTACCCTTAAAAAATGGAAGGAGCAATTTGTTTTGATTTACATAAAATTTTATTTCAAAATTAAGTTTTTGAGCACCCTGTAAAAGCTCCCCTCCTTTTAAAGGAGAGTGACCGAAAATAGGTGATAGTTATTTCTTTTCAGAATTTTCTTCAAAATCTTCCATTCAAATCAGCTTTCAGATAGTTTTAACTTCCCTTGAAAAACAGGAAGAACCTTTTAAAAGCTCCCCTCCTTTTTAAGGAGGGGTGACCGAAGGTCGGGGTGGTCTTTATTTTTTTCTAAAATTATCTTTTATCTCCTGCAATACCGAAGGCAGAAAATCAAACACCATCTTATTTTCAAACCGAATGACAATAAATCCCAGACTTTCTAAAACTTCGGTTCTTTTTATGTCCTTTTCTTCTGCAGCGGCGTTATTATGAATTTCTCCATCCAATTCAATTATTAATTTTTCTTCTGCACAGTAAAAATCAACAATAAAATTCTGAATACTGTGTTGCCTCCGGAATTTTCTGCCATCCAGCTTCCTGTTTTGTAACTGCTTCCACAAGAATGACTCAGCAGGAGTTGAGTTATTTCTCAAATCTTTTCTGAAATTTTCGAGGTGCTTTTTGTTGTGAATTGGTTGTTTCATAATTCTGGTTTTAACCCTTCCGTCTTAATCTGCTCCCGCTGATTAAGCCACCTTCCCTTGAAAAAAGGGAAGGAACTTTTTTTGGTTGTTTTTCTAAATTGGCAATCAGCTAATCAGTCCATTTTCCCTTCTTGAAGGGAAGGAGCTTTTATTGATTGTTTTTCTAAATCAGCTTTTAGCTGATAATTCTACTTTACCTTCAAAAAGAAGCAGCTTTTTTCAGCTCCCCTCCTTAAAAAGGAGGGGTGGCCGAAGGCCGGGGTGGTTAATTCGGAATTAAAGCTTTTAGATCTTCCAAAGTATTCGCTTCTTCAATCTTTTTATCGGTTCGCCATCTCAGCATTCTTGGGAATCTGGTTGCAACTCCGCTTTTATGTCTTTTGGATTCTGCTATCCCTTCAAAAGCAATTTCGAAAACATGATGCGGAGTAACACTTCGCACCGGCCCAAAACGCTCCAGCGTGTTTTTCTTAATCCACGCATCCAGTTTTCTGAATTCGGCGTCTGTTAACCCGGAATATGCTTTTGCAAAAGTTACCAGTTCTTCCTTTTCACTATCCCAAAGAGCAAAAGTATAATCTGTAAAAAGATTGCTCCTGCGGCCGTGACCACGCATGGCGTAAGTAAGCACGGCATCTATCGTAAGTGGATCGACCTTCCATTTCCACCAATCTCCTTTTTTTCTGCCCACCAAATAGGGAGAATCGAGTCGCTTCAGCATTAATCCTTCAGATTTTTCTTCCCGGGCCCTTTCCCTTTCGGCCGCGGCTTCTTTCCAGGTATTAAAGTTTATAGTTTTTGATAAATGCAACGGGAAATCTTCCGCAGCAACTTCAGCATAGAGTTTTTCTAAAATAAGGCGACGTGCCGAAAATGGCAATTTTCGTATATCTTTTCCCTCCCACTCCAAAATATCGTAAGCCTTCAGGATCACCGGAGTCTTCTTCAGCAGATTTTTGGAAACAGTCTTTCGGCCAATTCGGGTTTGCAGATCATTAAAAGTTCCGATGTCACCTTCAGGATAAGGTAGAATTTCAGCATCTATAACAGTTCCATCCGGAATTTTTCCTACCAATGCCTGAAATTCCGGGTACTTATCGGTAACCAATTCTTCGCCCCGGCTCCAAACAAACAATTCCCCATTTCTAACAATGGCCTGAGAACGGATGCCATCCCATTTATGCTCTGCACTCCATTGTGAGACATCGCCCAAATCCCCAGGCTCGCCTTCTATGGCATAAGCTAGGTAAAACGGATAAGGTTTTGAAAGGTAATCTTCCTCATTTTCTTCAAGAATTAATTTTGTAAAAGAGATATTGGCCGGTTCCCAATTCCCCATTAATTTATAGGCGAGAATATCTTCATCAATTTCTGTGGCTTTGGATAACGCCCGCGTCATCAGCTTCTGGCTTACTCCAATCCTGAAACTGCCAGTTATTAACTTGGTAAAAACAAAGCGTTCGTAATAATTGAGAGCGAGCCAATTTGTAAAAAGATATTCCTTTTTTTCAATCTCAGACTTTGGTTTTAAATCTATAATTTCCTGTAGATATTGATTCAGACTTTTTTCTGAAGATGCCTCTGCCGGAGGAATCACAAGGGCAATAGTTTCTGCCAGGTCCCCTACAATATGATAGGACTCCTCGAAAAGCCAGAGCGGGATATTTGCCAATTCTGATGCCCAATTGCGCATAAGTGTAGTATTCACCGGCCGTGGCGGACGGCGATGGGATAAAATAGCGATTGCCCAAACCTTGTCTTTATCTGGGGCCGCCTTAAGATAATCTGCTAACGCTGCGACCTTGAGACTGGTTTTATTGGTGCTATCCAGCTTTTTTATAAGTTCAGCAAATAATTTCATTGTTGTTCTCCAGACTTAATCTTCCTGTTCTTTTTTAGCTTCCTGTTCTCCCGCTTCGCCTTCGTACTGCGTTTCTTCGGTCCTCGCATCATAACCTTTTTCCCTGAGATAGCGGGAAAAAATATCGGTGTACCCGTGTGTGCAAATCACTTTCTCACATCCTGTTGCTTCAATAGAAGACAGCAAACCCTGCCAGTCGCAATGATCTGATAATACAAAGCCTTTATCTATTGCTCTTCTCCTGCGCGCACCTCTAAAGGTCATCCAGCCACTGGCCGATCCTGTAACGTAGGGAACCATTTTTTTAATCCAGGGGGAACCATGAGCGCTGGGTGGGGCAAGGACCATACTTCCTTTAATTTCTTCTTTTTTGATCTCGCGGGTAATCCTGGTAGTTTCAGGAAAATCGCAAAGGGGGCGCACTACTTCAGTCATATTCTCTATCGCGCCGTGGGTGTAAATTTTACCAATTTCGGGATTAAGATGTTTCAGTAGCCTTTGAGCTTTTCCGAGGGAATATCCGAATAAAACCGAGGTTCTGCCTTCACTACGATTCTGCTCCCACCAACTGTTGATTTCTTCAAAAACTTCCTGCTGTGGCTGCCATTTAAAAGCAGGCAATCCAAAAGTGCATTCGGTAATAAAAGTGTCACATTTCACCAATTCATAAGGAACTGCAACGCCGTCATCTTCTACTTTATAATCCCCCGTAAAAACCCAAATTTCCCCTTTATGCTCTACCCTTATCTGGGAAGAGCCAATGATATGCCCTGCCGGGTGCAGGGAAAATTTTACATTATTTATTGTAAATGTCTCGTTCCAATCTTTACCTAAAACTTCTATATCTCCCAGCCGATGCTTAATAATTGGCACATTGGTGTGATGGGTAATGTATTTTTTGTGGCCCCAGCGGGAATGGTCTGCATGGCCGTGGGAAATAATTGCTTTATCCACCGGTTTCCAGGGATCCAAATAAACATCTGCCGCGGCGCAGTAAATTCCTTTTTTGTTGAACGCAAGTAGAGGTGTAGCTGAATTTCCCATGGGTTACAGATGAAATTAATTAAATTGAAATCTTAAAAAAAGCGATTAAGAAAACATTAGCGAATGTTCCAGGCGGCTTTTAAAGTATTTTGAGGTAAAAGAATTATGTCTTTGGTTATATTTGCTTAAAAACTTACAGATGTCATTTTCAGATTTGTTCGGCTCGGGAGAGCATTTACGTAACTTAAGTCATTTCGCAGCTATTGTGAATTTAGCGGCCAGCGACGGAGAAATTAACCAGGAAGAAGAAACTATGCTGAAACGTTTCGCCAGAAAACTGGATATCGCACCTAATGAATATGAGAAAGTGATAGAAAACCCTACTTCTTTCCCTATAAATGGCTACAACAGTGTGGAGAAAAGGCTGGAGCGGCTGCATGATCTCTTCAAGATTATCTACGCAGACCACGAAATGGATGAAGAGGAAACTATTTTAATAAAAAAGTACGCCATTGGACTAGGATTTTCGAGCGAAGATTCTGAAGGGATAATAAAAAGATCCATCCAGATTTTTAGCGGGCAATTAGACTTTGACGACTACCGCTATCTATTGAATAAGAAGTAAAACGTATCAATTTCAGCTGAATTTAGCTTTTTATCATCTTTTTCTTCCGAAGAAGGAGAGGACAGAACTTCTTTTGCCTTTCAGAAAATATCACCTCTTAAAGAAAAAACAGTCATGCCTGAAAAACGGCAATTTTCGACCTGCTGTTCAAACAACTCCACAAGGTTTTTAAAAACTTGCAGGAGGTGAAATCGTCTGGTTCAGTAAACTCTCATCAGACTTTGTTATATTGTTCAAAATAATATTTTATGGAATTGTTAGTCCGTGAGGCCACCGAAGAAGATATGCCACAAGTGCTGGAGTTAATAAACGAACTGGCAGTTTTCGAAAAAGAACCCGAAGCTGTAGTTATAGATGTTGAAGATCTTAAACGCGATGGCTTTGGTAAAAATCCTTTATTTACCTGTTTTGTTGCCGAAGTGAAAGGTAAAGTTGAAGGAATGGCACTCCTCTATTTTAGATATTCTACCTGGAAAGGGAAGACGGTTCATCTGGAAGACCTTATTGTGAGGGAAGAATATCGCGGTAAAGGACTGGGAAGTGCCCTTTACAGTAAAGTAATTGCTTTTGCGCAAGAAGAAGGTGTGAAACGTACTGAATGGGTGGTGCTGGACTGGAACAAAAATGCCGTGGATTTTTATGAACGCAGCGGGGCGACTGTTTTTCGGGATTGGTGGACCGTGCAAATGGATGAAGGCGGAATGAAGAAGTTTTTGAGTAAAACCACCGGAAACTAA
This sequence comes from Autumnicola lenta, assembly GCF_031846515.1. Taxonomy (NCBI): domain Bacteria; kingdom Pseudomonadati; phylum Bacteroidota; class Flavobacteriia; order Flavobacteriales; family Flavobacteriaceae; genus Autumnicola; species Autumnicola lenta. Next base: position 11,087 of record NZ_JAVRHO010000011.1, on the reverse strand, counting down.
GCTCAATATCTGTCTTCTGTAAAAATCTATTCCTATTTTTGTATAAAACCGCCAATACTATGGATTATAAAATACGCGAAGCACGAAAAGAAGATATGGCAGCCGTTCTTGAATTAATTAAGGAACTTGCCGCTTACGAAAATTCTTCAGGTGAAGTAGAAATAGAGATAGAGGATCTTGAAAAGGAAGGGTTTGAAGAAGGCAATTTCAAATGTTTTGTCGCAGATGTAGATGGAAAAATTGAAGGAATGGCATTGGTCTATTTCAGATTTTCTACCTGGAAGGGCAGAACAGTTCATCTGGAAGATCTTATCGTACGGGAATCTATGAGAGGAACCGGACTTGGTGGTGCACTTTATCAAAAAGTGGTAGAATATGGTCACGAAAATGGTGTAAAAAGAGTAGAATGGGTGGTTTCTGAAGGTAATCGCAACGCTATAGAATTCTACGAAAATACAGGTGCCGACATCAAGAAAAACTGGTATACCGTGCATATGGGGGAAACCGCAATAAAGAAAAACCTCAAAAAGAGAAGATGAAGGTCTTCAAGTTTGGCGGCGCTTCTGTAAAAGATGCTGAAGGGGTTAAAAACGTACTCCGGGTCCTGCAAAAATCAGGAAGTAAAAACCAACTTGTGGTAATTTCTGCAATGGGAAAAACAACAAATTCCCTGGAAGAGGTGGTAGCCGCATACCTCAAAAATGGCAATTTTCGTGCTCCATTGTCTGTTGTTAAGGAATACCACCAGCAAATCTTAAGTGAACTATTTCAGAATCCAACTGCTTCGGTATTTGATAAAATTGAAACTTTTTTTACCGATCTGGAAAACTTCCTGGCCCATAATAAATCTACCAAATACGATTTTGTTTACGACCAGGTGGTGAGTTATGGGGAATTGATTTCTACCAAGATTGTAAGTGAATTTTTAAAACTTTCAGGACTTGCGAATAACTGGCTGGATGCCCGCAACCTAATAAAAACCGATGCTACTTACCGGGACGCACAGGTAAACTGGGAAGAAACGCAGGAGGAAATTCCGAAGAAAATAAAGAGAGATGAGCTTAATTTAACGCAAGGCTTTATAGCTTCAGATCCCAACAATTTCACCACTACTTTAGGAAGGGAAGGAAGCGATTATACTGCTGCCATTTTCGCCTATTGCTTAAATGCCGAGAGTGTTACAATTTGGAAAGATGTCCCGGGAGTTTTAAATGGCGATCCAAGGATTTTTAAAAAAACGCAGTTGCTGGAACAAATTTCTTATGAAGAAGCTATTGAATTGGCGTTTTACGGCGCTTCGGTAATTCATCCAAAAACCTTACAGCCGCTACAGCGAAAGGAAATTCCGCTGTATGTAAAATCCTTTTTAAATCCGGATGATCCGGGAACTGCGGTAAGCAAAGGGCAACATATAATCCCGTCTATCCCATGCTTTATAGTAAAGAAAAATCAGGTGTTGATCTCCCTTTCTTCGCTGGATTTTTCATTTATGGTAGAAGAAAACATCAGCGAAATCTTCAGGCTTTTTCACCAATATCAGATTAAAGTAGATCTTATTCAGAATTCTGCTATTAGTTTTTCGGTTTGTGTTGATAATAAATTCAATAACCTGGAAAAACTTATTCAGCATTTAAAGGCCCGGTATAAAGTTAATTTTACTACCGGCGTTTCCCTGTACACCATTCGGCATTTTACAGACGCTGCCGTAAAAACCCTGGAAAAAGATAAGAAAGTGCTTTTAAAGCAGGTGGCTCAGAACACGGTACAGCTTGTTACTGCAGAATAGAAGAGGGCATCTAAAAGGTTTATATTTAGCGAAGTAATTCGCCTTGATATGAAGGTTGTAAACTTAAAAGGAGTGGCCACGGTTATGAGCTTCGAAAAATTTCAGATTCCCGGCACTTCCCCCGGCTGGGTAACTTCAGGATCCCGGGAACAGGGAAAAAATTGAAATAAGAGGTAGCAACTCCATGCTTGTTAATTTCATGTTATTCTAAGCTTCTACTTAGGAGAGCCCCTTTTTCATTATTACCTTAACAGACACAAAAATTTAAACAAAAATGGAGAATATACTTATAGCCGGAGCTAACGGCCAAACAGGAAAAAGAGTTGTGGAAATTCTTAATAATACAGAGAATTTTTCCCCTGTGGCATTAATTAGAAAAGAGGAACAAAAGCAGATTTTTGAAGATATGGAAGTAGAAAGTATACTTGCAGATCTTGAAGGAGATGTAGACCACACCATGCAGGGAATAGACAAAGTGATCTTTGCCGCAGGATCTGGTGGACATACAGGTCCAGATAAAACCACGGCAGTAGACCAAAATGGAGCAATAAAACTTATTGATGCCGCCAAAAACGCCAACGTTAAGAAGTTTATCATGCTAAGCGCGATGGGCACTGATACTCCTGAAAAATTTGGAGACCTGGAACATTATCTGAAAGCAAAAAAAACCGCAGATGATCATTTAAGGGAAAGCGGAATTCCCTTTACTATTGTTCAGCCGGGAGCGCTTACAGATGACATGGGCCTTGCAAAAGTAAAACTTGCTGAAAAGCTTAATGAGCAGGGAGAGATTTCCCGGGATGATGTCGCTTTTTTACTGGTAATGAGCCTTGCAGATCCTTTGATGAAAAATATGTCTTTTGAAGCCATTGAAGGGCAGGAATCTATTAAATCTGCAATGATTGAATTGAGCAAACTAGGATAAAAATATCCTAAATTTATAATTTAAGGCTGCTCAAGTGGGCAGCCTTCTTTTTTATCTACACCAATATTTATAAGGTTCTTGAAGCAAAGAAGCACACATTTTCTTTTTCCTTAAAAAAAGTTACAATCCTCATAAACTCTGTTAAGCGTATATCACTCATTTACATTTAGTTGTACATTAAATAAAAATTGTAAAACTAAATTATTTGAAAAATGAAAAGATTGTTACCTATTGCTCTTCAAAAAAACATTTTAAGAACCTCAATGAGTTTTTTATTGCCAGTTGTACTCCTGAATTTTACAGGATTAACAGCACAGGAGAAAATGATGACAGGACCTGAAGTGACTACATCAAATCCTATGGAAATTATGCCAAAGGGAGAGGCTCCGGACTGGGCTCCAAACATTGATCCGCAAATGTTGGCCGTAATAGAGCAGTTTAAAGCTTTTGAGATGCCGAAACCTGTTGAAATGAGTGCATTTCAACTTAGAAATGCAAAGCTACCGGCAGAAGCTGTCATGGCTCTTCTCGCTAAGTCAGGAATACCTGCCAAGGAACCTAAAGTTGATATTTCCCACAAAATTCTTAATGTTGGCCCGGAAGAAGGTATACTAGTACGCATCTATAAGCCGGTGGAAATGAATCCCGGAGAAGAACTACCCGTAATTGTATATTATCACGGTGGTGGCTGGGTGATAGCCGATCTTGACACCTACGAACCATCTGCAAAAGCCCTTGCTGCAAAGGCCGGTGCTATCGTAGTTTCTGTGGCCTACAGACAGGCACCTCAATTTACATTCCCAACTGCTCATGATGATGCTTTTGCTGCCTATAAATGGGTAGTGGAAAATACTTCGGAAATTGGAGGAGATGAAAATAATATCGCAACTGCCGGAGAAAGCGCGGGAGGAAATTTGGCGGTGGCCATTCCTATTATGGCTAGAGAACAAAATGTTAAATTACCCGTCCATATTTTATCGGTTTATCCCATTGCAGACGGCGACGTACAATCTCCATCTTATGATGAATATGAAAATGCTTCACCCCTTAACCGACCTTTTATGGAGTGGTTTTTCAAAAAATATTCTCCTAATCAGGAATCAAAAAGCGATCCTCTTATAAGCCTTATTGACGCCGATTTAGCGGGACTACCAACAACTACTATTATAAATGCACAACTTGATCCTTTGGAGCATGAAGGAGGCGAACTTGCTGAAAAAATGGACCAAGCCGGTATAGACGTAGAACGTGAAGTTTACCAGGGAGTAACACATGAATTCTTCGGAATGGCAGCCATATTGGAACAGGCTGTAGAAGCACAAAAATTTGCCGCCGACCGGCTTAAAGAAAGCTTTGGTACTAATTAAAAAAAGGTGTTTTTTGTTAGAGAGGAAGCTGTCTCAACTTAATAGATTGAGGCAGCTTTTTGTTTACATAAAAGTTTGGCCAGCTTCAGCTCCAATGCCGAAAATGGCAATTTTCGGGCAACTTTCTTCAATTAAAGAAAAGCTTTATCGTTAGGCTCCCAAAGCTCAATTTTATTTCCTTCAGGATCCATAATCCAGCCGAATTTTCCTTCTTCGGCATTCTCAATCTTATCAAATACCTCAACTCCCTCTTCTTTTAGCACCTTCAACAGCTCTTCCAGGTTTTCTACCCGGTAGTTCATCATAAAATCCTTTTCCGAAGGTTTAAAATGACTTGTATCTTCTTTAAAAGGGCTCCACTGTGTAGAACAGTCGTTACCTTCAGCATCTTTCCACCAAAAAGTACATCCCCATTGATCTGTATTTAGGCCAAGATGTTTATTATACCAATCCTTTATTGCATTGGGATCTTTAGATTTAAAGAACACACCACCTATTCCTGTAACCCTGTTTTTCATATGAACCTTTTAAAAATCTGTGCGAAGAGGAGCCTCCTTCTGCTCATCCCCCAGTCCGAATTTAGAAGTAATTTTAGAGGCAATTACACTAGCCAGTCGTTTGTGGGATTCCACCGTCCATCCGGCCACATGCGGACTAAGGATCACGTTAGGAAGAAACATTAATTCGCGCATGGCTTCCGGTAATGGTTCTGCCGCGCTTATCGCAACGTTCTTTTTATTGGCAAAAAGACTTTCAAAAGATGCTTTTTCATATTCCAGCACATCCAGGCCGGCACCAAGAACGCGGCCATCTTTTATAGCGGCCACCAAATCTTCAGTCACCACATTTTTTCCCCTCGCAGTATTAATAAACCAAAAAGGCTTTTTAAATTTCCCAATAAATTCATTGTTAACCATTTGGTGGGTTTCTTCTGTCCAGGGTGTATGCAGGCTTACTACATCTACCTTTTCATAAAATTCATCAAGATCTACCTGCCGCACATTTTTATCGCCCACATCTTTTTTAATATCATAGCAAAGCACCTCAGCATCAAACCCGCGCAGTTTTTTGGCAAAGGCCTTTCCCATATTTCCGTAACCTATAATCCCCACTGTTCTACCATCCAGTTCTATCCCGCGGTTTTCCTCCCGGTGCCATAGCCCTTCTTTTACTTCTTTATCGGCCTTATTTAATTTATTAAAGAGGGAAAGTAGCATTCCCAGCGTATGCTCTCCCACTGCATTCATATTACCTTCGGGTGCAGAAAAAAGCGTTATTCCGTTTTCTTCAGCATAGGGAACGTCAATATTCTCTAGTCCGGCGCCTACTCTTGCAATGAATTTCAAATTTGGTGCGGCGTCTATAAATTCTTTATCTATCGTATACCGGCTCCTTATTACAATCCCGTCATATAAATGCTGATTTTGCAGGGTTTCTTCCCGGCTTTGATCATATGCTTCGACATTGTGATGTCCTGCTTCAGCAAGTTTCTTGAGTAAGATTGGATGATTGGTATCGGAGTGTAGAATAATCATTTGTAGTAGTTTTCGATTTAATCTATTGGTTAACTGGTTTATAACCTGAAATGAAACGATTTCCCGTTTTCAGATCATAACTTACAAAGGTAAAGAATGATTTTAATTAAGAAAATCAGAGATAAGCAGATCAAAAAAATTTTCGATCAAAAGCGCTGAAGATTCTGCAAGTAGTACGGAGAAACTTTTGCGACTCTAAAAGCCGATAATTGCCGTTTTTGAAGTGTCCCTCGTTTTTTCTTCGGAATAAAAATGGGCCAGAGCAAAAAAACAATTTCCGGAATTTGTTTAGAAGAACTTCGTTCACACTTCGACAGGCTCTGTGTGACTTCGACAGGCTCTGTGTGACTTCGACAGGCTCTGTTTGACTTCGACAGGCTCTGTGTGACTCCGAAAAGGCTCTTTCTTTTTCCTTAGATGAAAAAGAAATCCGGCCTCACTTCAAATTTTACTATGAATTCTCAATTGATGATAGCCGATAATTGTCCTTTTCGAGGTGTCGCCTTCAGGAGAAGTTTTAGAGATAGTTTTAGAGATAGTTTTAAAAAGTTTCAAAAAAATAGGTTTCGACAGGCTCAACCTGACATTTTGAAGACGACTGGAACAGCTTCAGCATTAATGAAAAAACTATAGGTCGATAATTGGCATTTTTCAGGAGTCTCTTAAAATTCCAATATAGACTTGGCAATGGAAAAGAAGATAATAATCCCGAAAATATCATTACTGGTGGTTATAAAAGGTCCTGTCGCCATGGCTGGATCTATTCCGAATTTATCCAGGATGATTGGCACAAAGGTTCCTATAAGAGAAGCTATAATGATTACCGAAATAAGAGAAATCCCAATTGTGAGACCAAAAAGAAAATCAAAACCTAAAAGAAGAATTCCGCCTACAAGCAGCAGCGTTGCCAATACAACTCCGTTTAAAAGGCTCAATAACACCTCTTTAATTAGCCTTTGCAAAAGCGAACCCCTTAAGCTCTGATTCGCCAGACCCTGCAAAACAATTGCTGAAGATTGCACCCCCACGTTACCCGCCATAGCGGCAATAAGCGGCACAAAGAAAAAGAGTGCAGCGTGCTCCTGCATGGCGGCATCAAATGTTCCAAGCACCGTAACACTAACAAATCCGCCAAAAAGAGCAAGAATCAACCATGGCAAACGTGCCCGCGTTAACTTCCAGATACTGGCATCTGCTTCTACACCTTCAGAAATACCGGCCGCCATTTGATAATCCCTTTCGGCCTCTTCCCTTATAAAATCAACAATATCATCTATCGTTACACGGCCAACCAGCCGGCCCATTTCATCTACCACGGGAATTGCTTCCAGGTCGTACTTCTGCATCACCCTGGCAACCTCTTCCCCCTCGGTATGTACGTTTACATAATCTACAGTGGGAATATAAATATCGCTGATATTCGCTTTACTGGAAGCCGTAAGAAGATCTTTAAGTGAAAGTCGTCCTTTTAGTTTGTCTTTGTTATCTACCACATAAATGGAATGCACCCGGGTCACATTTTCGGCCTGGGCACGCATCTCGGTCATACAACCTGTTACACTCCAGTTTTCGTTTACTTTTACCAGCTCTTTTGCCATTAAACCTCCGGCAGAATTCTCGTCATAACGTAAAAGTTCAACAATATCACCAGCATGCTGTTCATCCTGAATTTCGGCGATTACCGTTTGCTGACGCTCGAGAGAAAGCTCAGAAATGATATCTGCAGCATCATCGGTATCCATTTCTTCCAGCTCTTCAGCAATTTCTTTTGAAGAAAGGGTTTCCAGGATACGTTCCCTAACCCCGATATCCAGCTCCATTAAAGCCTCGGCCGTTTTCTGGCTATCCAGCAATTTAACCAGGTACGTGGCCTGTTCGAGTTCTAACTCTGTTATAATTTCTGCAATATCAGCGTGATGGATTTCCTCCAGAAGATCCAGCAATTCCTCATCCTTTTGATTTTCGATGAGAAATTCTATTCTTTCTATAAGTTCATCACTAACCTGAAATTGCATAGGGCTGAATTTTTAAAGTCAGATCCATAAAAGCCTCTGTACTTAGCTGCTCCGGACGCTGCCCAAAGATAGTATCTTCCCTTAGACTATCGGGCAGATCAAAGCTTTTTAAACTATTCCTTAACGTTTTACGACGCTGATTAAATGCTGCTTTTACCACCCGGAAAAACAATCGCTCGTCGCAGGGAAGGGAATAATCTTCCTTACGCCTTAACCGCAGCACACCACTGTCTACCTTCGGCGGCGGATTAAATACTGAAGGCGGCACGGTAAAAAGATACTCGGCTTCATAAAAAGCCTGCGTAAGTACAGATAAAATTCCGTAGGTTTTATTACCTTCTTTCTCACAAATACGCTTTGCCACTTCCTTCTGAAACATTCCTGAAAATTCCGGAACCAGGTCACGGTTCTCCAGTACTTTAAAAACAATTTGTGTAGAAATATTATATGGAAAATTGCCAATTATAGCATAGGACTCCTGCTGGAAAACCTGTGACAGATCGTATTTTAAAAAATCCTGCTCATGTATCCTGCCGTGTAGTGCCGGATAATTTTCATGAAGGTAGGCAACACTTTCAGTGTCAATTTCTATTACATGCACTTCTGCATCTTTCTGAAGCAGATACTTAGTCAAAACGCCCATTCCCGGACCAATTTCCAGCACTTTCGTGTATCCGGAATAACTTAAGGTATCAGCAATATTTTCTGCTATAGTTTCATCTTTTAGGAAATGCTGGCCAAGATGCTTTTTTGCCCTTACAGCTCCGTTATCTTCCCCAGCCCCAAAGGAGGCTTTAAATTTTTTCTGCTTTTTCATAACTGTGGTTTTATCTGCTCCTTTATGGCAGTCCGGGAAAGATTATTGTTCAGAAATTACTTCGAGTTCTGTTCTAAAAGCCACAAATTTTCCTTCAAAAGGTTTTGTCTTTGCTCTAAGTTCCTCTGCATTTTCATCGTAATATTTTTGAAGTAACTCCTTGCTTTCAGCGGTGTATTGAACAGAATAAGTAATTCCTCCCATTGGCTCCTCAACCATCACTTTGGTCATTAAAGCCTTTGAGAACTTTCCTGTTTTTAACATATCCGGAATATGTTCTTTTTTCATCCAGGCTACCCATTTAACATGAATTTCTTCCTGGACATTAACAGTGACATTATATATGTACATAAAAATTTTTTTTGAAGTATAGAAACGGACTATTCAATTTGATCTCCCCGTAAAGTGCGGAAATTTTTCCTGGCTTCCACAAAAAAGATACTGTCGGCAAAATTAAAAATTATATTTTCATAAAAAGTCATTGCCTTTTCCGGCTCATTAAGATGATTGGCATATAACTCCGCCAGGTAAAAATTGGCATTATCGGCCAAAATATCTTCGTTGTAAAGCTCTATAATCTGAAGATAATTAGCTTCCGCCTTTTTATATTCTGCACTCTTCTCATACAATCCTGCCTGCTTCAGCAGCGCCTCGTCTTCAATTTTTTCCCCTTTATGAAACTCCAGAACACTATCCAGAACACTTATAGCTTCGGAATCTTTTTGCTGAAAGGCCAGTAAATCTGCTCTCGCATATTGCTTTAATGCAGCCTGCGTAGAATCTTCAATGGAATTGTCCTCGATAAGCAGACTCAGTTCCATGGCATCGTTGGCAATTAGCTGTGAAGTTGAAGATTTTAAGACATCCAGCTGGTTTTTGGCCCAATCGAAATCACCTTTATAGTAACTGGTTTTTGCCACTTTGAAGCGCGCATTCTGAGAAAATTCATCATTTTTCACCAGTTTCTGCACCTGGGAATAATAAATCAATGCTTCATTAAATTTTTCTTCTAAAACGAGAACATCGGCAAGTGTTAGTTTCACCTGAGCTTTGTCAAAGTTACTGGTCACGTTTTCAGACAGATTTTTTAGTAAGTCTACGGCTTCTGTAGTTTTATTTCTTTTAAAAGCCAAAAATGTAGCATAATCGATCTGAAGTGAAAGCGTATTTATACCATAGCCATATTGTGATAACAACTGCTGAAATTCCTTATCCAGGGAATCATATTCCTCCGGGTTCGCGCTTTCCTGTTTTAAGGCTAATAACAGCTGACTTCCTTGCAGAACTATATTCTCTGAAGGCGACTCTTCTATTACATATTCAATAATCTCCTTCGCCGTCTCCAGATCTTTATTATCACGGGCGATAATTGCCAAATTTATCACACCCTGTAAACCGGATTCTCCGCGGCGGTACATGGCCTTTTCCTGAAGAAAAGCACGATCATATTGTTTTTGCTGAACAAACAGCCAGCTAAGGATCTTATTATAAATTAAAGCCGGATTCTCCTGAAGCTTCTTCAGCACTAACTTTCTAAAGATCATATTAGCTTCTGAAGAAGCATCTTCAGAAATATAGCGATTAAATTCCCTGTTGGCAATCGGAAAGAATTTAGGATCGGCATCGATAAGGTCCAGGTAATTCTGAAACATCTCTTCAGTCTTTCCCTGCTCCCCGTAAATACGGGCAAGCTGGAGACTAAAATTCATATCTGCACTAAGCTCCATAGCTCTCTCATAAGCCTGGGAAGCAAAATCCAGCAGGTTATATTTTTCGAATCCACGGGCTATAGAATAGGCATAATTTGGCCTGCCTTCAATTGCATCCAGGGCTTCTTCATAAAACTGTTTGGCCCTGGCGTTGTTTTCCTTCAGCTCAAAATTATGCCCCAGTTCTATTAAAATATTTGGATTATTGGCTGAGTTATTAAGCTTCTCATACAAAAGCTGTTCTGCTGCCTCAAAATTCTCCAGTTGCTGATAAGAGGATACCACCCCCTCGAAAAGCATGGGATTAGCAGGATTTTGTTTTAAGAGCTGCTGGTAAGTCTTAAGAGCCTTTTCATATTCCCCCTGATCAAAAAAATTCCTGGCCAATTGTTCCGACTGTGCAAACAGTGAGAAATTGGTACAAAGAAAAAGGATTATGAATAGAAAAAAGCGCATCCTGTAAAGATAAGCAATTGTACTGTTCTTTTGATTTCTAAAAGATCGATTCCCTGGCTAGACAGATGTACAATGATTTCTTTTTTGCATAAGAAAACATTCAGGAAATCACTTTTTAAGCTTCGAATCCATCCTTCGAATATATCGTGTTGTTGGTAAGATTTTCTCCGGCGGGACTTCTATTACTTCTTCATCTTTACCAATAATTAAAGGACTGTTCTTATAACGTTTGAATTCAACCAGTTTTTGGTAAGATATTTCCAGTCCTTCTATAATTTTTTTCCTTCTTTCAGTAATAATTGCTTCTCTATCCATTGTATTTTTTTAATAAATTTTTCCATATTTCAGGATTTCCGACTTCTTCTTCAGTTTTCGCACCTTCTGCAATTACCTCATGTGGAGCTCCAGAATTATCTATAAACATCCAGTCATCAACCAGCTCTTTAAAGATCTTAAAAAAATTCTTTAAACCGTTTT
>NZ_JAVRHO010000105.1:0-203 GCF_031846515.1 Autumnicola lenta | reverse complement strand
GCAGTTTATTATCTGGAAAAAGTATTTATATTGGACAATTTTTAGGCCTCTATGCTGCGGACAAAAATAAACAACAACTCACAACAGCATATAAAAACAATGCTAAGGCTTGTTCCGGCTCGAAAATCCGTGGCTGCTTGCAGCGTCGGATTTTCCTGCGGAAAATCAAGCTCGCCCGCAGCACAGTTTTTATACGGGACGTT
>NZ_JAVRHO010000104.1:0-204 GCF_031846515.1 Autumnicola lenta | reverse complement strand
CCCATATAAAAACTGTGCGCGAACGAGCGTGATTTTCCGAAGGAAAATCAGGCGCAGCAAGCACGCACGGCGTTTCGAATTAGCACAGGCTTTAGCATTGTTTTTATATTGTGTTGTGAGGCGTCTTTTTATTTATCCGCGAGCCAAAACATCCAAATTTACCGAAAAAAAGCGCCAATTGCGCCTGAGTGATGATTCTAATAC
>NZ_JAVRHO010000103.1:0-222 GCF_031846515.1 Autumnicola lenta | reverse complement strand
TGGTTAGAATCCTCACTCAAACGCAATTGGCGCTTTTTTTCGGTAAATTTGGATGTTTTGGCTTGCGGATAATTAAAAAGACGCCTCACAACAAAATATAAAAACAATGCTAAAACCTGTCTCAATTCGAAACTCCGTGCGTGCTTGCTGCGCCTGATTTTCCTAACGGAAAATCACGCTCGCCCGCGCACAGTTTTTATACAAAACGTTGTGAGTCATCAA
>NZ_JAVRHO010000102.1:0-222 GCF_031846515.1 Autumnicola lenta | reverse complement strand
TGCAAGTTGACCACCTGCGTTAGGCTGTTCTTCAAACTTTATTCCTGGTTTTTTCTCTTGGAAAGAATAGGCAATGAGGCTGGCTACCAGATTGGTTATAAAATTCCCAAAGCTTCTGTGCCTTGAATGCTCGGCGTGGCAAATATTTTTAAGCTGATCATTTATCGTCTCTATTACCGAACGTTTTCTCAACAATACCTTGTCCCTTATTGTCATCAGTAC
>NZ_JAVRHO010000101.1:0-224 GCF_031846515.1 Autumnicola lenta | reverse complement strand
AAACAAAAACAATAGGTAGATAGTTGGCATTTTTGAGCTGCCGTTTAAGTTGAATCAGGAAACAGGAGACATGAATCAAGATTACGGGAAACGAATGTCACCCCCAAAGCTGTTGGTTACTTCAGTAAGAAAAAGTCCGTAGAAACCCACCCTTCGACAGGCTCAGGGGGACAAAGAGTTTGCCAGTCCGGCTGAGTTTGTCGAAGCCCTGTTATTTTTATTCT
>NZ_JAVRHO010000100.1:0-232 GCF_031846515.1 Autumnicola lenta | reverse complement strand
AAAAAGTTGCACACTGGAAATCAATTACAGGCGTATACCTTAAAATACTGATTATTGACCTTTATAAGGGCAGCAGACTACGAACTACCAACATAAAAACTCCAGACTACAAAGAGCCTTTAAAAATGCCAATTATCGACCTTCAGTATAAAAGGGAGTCAAAAAGTCAAAAAGTTCAAGAGGGAAAGAGTGAAGTCAGAATTTCCGTTTTGAGGTTAGCATCAAGACCGCT
>NZ_JAVRHO010000010.1:0-143064 GCF_031846515.1 Autumnicola lenta | reverse complement strand
AATAATCCACCTATTTTTATTCCTTTTTTACTCCATATTATTAATCGAACTCAGGTTATTAGAATAGTGTTTTTTTACCCTTCCGACTTTATCAGCCTCTGGCTGACAAAGCCACCTTCCCTTGAAAAAAGGGAAGGAACTTTGGTAGTATCCGGTTAGTCCTGCAAGGCTGAACCACTCACTTTCCACTTTCCACTTTCCACTTTCCACTCTTCACTCTTCACTCTTCACTCTTCACTCTTCACTATTTACTCTGAAACAAATTTCTCGCTTTATTGAAAGGATTTCCGACTAATCAATCTAATTTTACAGCAAAATATATTACGTGAACTATCTTTCAGTTGAAAACATATCAAAATCATACGGCGAACGCGGACTTTTTGAAGGAATTTCCTTCGGAATAAATGAAGGTCAAAAAGTAGGTTTTGTCGCCAAAAACGGAACGGGAAAAACTTCCCTCCTCAACATTCTTGCAGGATTCGATGCGCCCGATGATGGCCAGGTCGTTTATCGCAAAGACATTACAACGGCATTTCTTCCGCAGGAGCCGGACCTTGATCCGCATCTCACTGTAGAGCAAACGATATTTTCTTCAGAAAATGAAACCCTAAGGATTATTGACCGCTATGAAAAGGCTTTAAAAAATCCTGAAGATGCCGATGCCTATCAAAAGGCTTTTGAAGAAATGGATGCTGCCCAGGCATGGGATTTTGAAACCCAGTACAAGCAGATCCTCTCCAAGCTTAAACTTGAAGATCTTTCCAAGGAAGTAAAGCATCTTTCCGGCGGACAAAAAAAACGTCTCGCGCTGGCAAATATGCTCCTGCATAAACCTGATTTTATTATCATGGATGAGCCCACCAACCACCTCGATTTAGATATGATCGAGTGGCTGGAAGCATATTTCAAAAAGGAAAATTTCACCATTTTTATGGTTACCCACGACCGTTATTTTCTTGAAAGAGTTTGTAACGAAATTGTGGAACTGGAAGATGGGCAACTTTATACTTACAAGGGGAATTACTCCTATTACCTGGACAAAAAAGAATCCAGGGTAGAACAGGAACAGACGAATACCGATAAAGCCAAGCAGCTTTTTAAGAAGGAACTGGACTGGATGCGCCGGCAACCCAAAGCACGTACTACCAAGTCCAAGTCACGGATTGATGATTTTCATGAGATCAAAGAAAAAGCGAGCAAGCGCAGGAACGATCATACTGTTCAGCTGGAGATCAACATGGAAAGAATGGGAAGTAAAATTGTGGAGATCCATAAACTTTCTAAAGAACTCGGCGGAAAGCAACTTTTTAAAAATCTGGATTACAACTTTCAGCGAGGCGAGCGACTGGGAATAATCGGAAAGAATGGAACAGGGAAATCTACATTCCTGAATATCCTTACCGGCCAGATGGAACCAGATTCCGGAAAAGTAGTGATTGGCGACACCATCAAGTTCGGATATTACACTCAGCGTGGTATAAAAATCAAACCGGGGCAAAAAGTTATCGATGTAATTCGTGAGTTTGGGGATTTTATTCCGCTGAAGAAAGGAAAACAGATTTCAGCTCAGCAACTTTTGGAACGTTTTTTATTCGACCGTAAGAAGCAGTACGATTTTGTGGAAAAACTCAGCGGAGGCGAAAAGAAGCGGCTTTATCTATGTACTGTGCTTATTCAGAATCCCAACTTCCTCATCCTGGATGAACCTACCAACGACCTTGATATCGTGACTCTAAACGTGCTGGAAAGTTTTCTTCTGGATTTCCCCGGCTGCGTAATTGTCGTTTCTCACGACAGGTATTTTATGGATAAAATTGTGGATCACCTCTTTGTCTTTAAAGGCGATGCTGAAGTCGAAGATTTCCCCGGAAACTATACCGACTACAGGAGCTATGAGGAAAGCGCTGCCCAGGATACTGAATCTTCTACAGAAAAAGCTGAAGCCAAACAGGACAAAAGCGACTGGAAGAAGAATTCTACAGGATCTAAACTAACTTACAACGAGCAGAAGGAATACGGCAGACTGGAGAAAGAAATTGCCAAACTGGAAAAAAAGAAAGAAGAAATTCAGAAGGAATTCCTGAAGGATCTAAGCGGCGAAGAAGTCGACAAAACCTCTCTGAAGTTAAAAGATGTTGAAAAAAAAATAGAAGAAAAAACCCAAAGATGGTTTGAGTTGATGGAGAAGGGGGGAATGTGAATTTAGTGGAGAGTGGAGAGTGGAGAGTGAAGAGTAAGTTTAGTGTTTGGTGTTTGGTGTTTGGTGTTTGGTGTTTGGTGTTTGGTGTTTGGTGTTTAAAAAGTAAAAAATATTATAATGGCCAAAATCGAAAAATTTGAAGACATTGAAGCATGGCAATTAGCCAAAATTATCTGCCAGAAAGTAGAAATTTTATTTAATGAAACTTCATTAGGAAAAAACTATTCACTTCGAAACCAAATGGAACGTAGTTCCGGTTCCATTATGGACAATATTGCTGAAGGTTACGGCCGCGGGGGAAATCAGGAATTCCACAATTTTTTAAGTTATTCAAAAGGATCTACCGCTGAATTAAAATCCCAATTATATCGCGCACGGGACAAAAACCTTATTAGTGACGAACAATATGAAGAACTAGAAGCAGATTGCACCAAAGCTGAAAATAAGATAGGTGCGTTTATGTTTTATCTGCGGAAGTCTGAATATAAGGGCTTAAAATATAAAAAACCAGATCAGGATTAGATTCAGGAATAAAGAAACCATGAACAATAAACGCTAAACTACAAACTGGTAAGAGTGATACTCGTTTCCTACATAAAATTCCTCCTGAAAAGCCAAAACCAACACGGGCTCCACTCCCCTTTTGTATATGAACTGGTGACAAAATGCTTTTACGACAGAAAAAAATATCCGGCGTATGATCTTCTGAAATCCTTCCGAAGAAGTTTACTGAAAAATGACAATTATATTAAAGTAACCGACTTTGGTGCCGGAAGCAGGGTATTTAAGTCCGATAAACGAAAAATTTCGGCAGTGGCAAAGAATGCGGGGATTTCAGGAAAGCGTGCAAAGTTACTCTACCGACTGGTGAACTATCTTGAATGTAAAAATGTGCTGGAATTGGGAACTTCGCTGGGTATAGCAACTTCAGCAATGGCTGCAAACAAAGATGTTAAGGTGCTGACTTTAGAAGGCTGCCCGAAAACGGCAAATATCGCCCAACAGCAATTTGAAAACTTCGGATTAGATAATATTGTGCTGAAAATTGGCAAATTTGAGGATGCGCTGGAGGAAGTGGAGAGTGAAGAGTGGAGCGTGGAAAGTGAAGAAAGAAAAGATGCTAGAGACAAGAAACAAGAGACAAGAGAGTGGAGAGTGGCAAATGGAGAAACAAACTATAAACTACGAACTACAAACTACGAACAAAAAACCAAAAACCACGAACTAAAAACTACGAACTATAAACTACAAAAATACGACTTGGTTTTCTTCGATGGAAATCATCAGAAACAGCCGACTTTAGATTATTTCCATAGGCTGTTACCTACTGCTGAAAACAATTCGGTTTTTGTTTTTGACGACATCCACTGGTCGCCGCAAATGGAAGAAGCCTGGGAAGAAATCAAAAACCATCCTGACGTCACGGTTTCTATCGACACTTTCTATTGGGGCCTTATTTTCTTCAGAAAAGAACAGGCAAAGCAACATTTTGTTATTAGACTTTAGGCTGTAGGCTGTAGGCTAAATAAGTCAAAAAGTTTCTTTTTACGTTAAAAGCACGGAGAGGATTCTCCCGCTCCACCTTCTGCCTCGAATTTCACTCTTTACCTCTTTTCCTCCTTCACTCTTCACCATAAAGATTGTACAATTGTAACAAATGTCGTTAACTTGCGTCTTATCCTGTGAAAATAGCTTTACAAATGAGCAGAGTCATTGAAATTACCAATATCACCAGGGATTTCCCGCTGGGTCAGGAAACTGTAAAAGTTCTTAAGGGAATAGACCTCAACATAGAGCGCGGAGAATATGTCGCTTTTATGGGACCTTCAGGATCAGGTAAATCCACTCTCATGAATTTGCTGGGATGTCTTGATACTCCAACTTCGGGATCTTATATCCTGAACGGAAAAGATGTGAGCAAGATGACCGATGATGAACTTGCTGAAGTGCGGAACAAAGAAATTGGGTTTGTTTTTCAGACCTTTAACCTATTACCGCGTACTACTGCTCTGGATAATGTTGCACTTCCTATGGTTTACGCCGGTTACTCAAAATCTGACAGAATTGTGAGAGCCAAAGAAGTCCTTACCAACGTAGGCCTCGGGGATCGCATGGATCACAAGCCGAATCAGCTTTCCGGCGGACAAAGACAGCGTGTTGCCGTTGGCCGCGCCCTGGTTAATAAACCCTCCATAATCCTTGCCGATGAACCTACAGGTAACCTGGATTCCAAAACTTCAGTAGAAATTATGCACCTTTTTGATGAAATTCATGCTGCAGGCAATACGGTAATCCTGGTAACTCACGAAGAAGATATTGCAGAACATGCACATCGTATTATTCGTCTTAAAGATGGCATGGTGGAGAGCGATGAGCGAAAGGAAGTGATGAGCAGGTAATCTAAAGTCTCAGTTTCCAACTAATCTTTATTTTCCCTGAAAAATTTTAGAATCTTCTCCGGATCCTGTCTGTTATCCCAAAGACCTGTGATTATTATTTTGGAAGTGTAGATTTTGTAGAGAATATTATAATGGCCTAAAGAAAGAGCCCTTGTATTTTCAAAATTTGTCTTGACACCTATTTCCGGATTTTTCTTCAATATTTGAATTCGGTCCTTAACCAAAGTATTTAATTTCCTGGAATAATTCAGGCTTTGATTGCGTCTATTCCAATAGTCAAAAATTTGATTCCTCTGCTTTACTGCAGATGGAGTCCAGGAAATACTTAACTCATCCATTCAGAGTCCAATTTCTCCAGATCATCTTCAGAAATAACTTTTCCTTCTTCAATATCTTTTTCACTCATTAGTAACAACTCAATCTGTTCAGAATTTAAATGAAGTTTTTCATCGGATTGGGCAGAATCAAAAATTTTATCAATTGCAAAAAGTAATTCCTCATCACGAGAAATTAAGATTTTATCTATTAATCGATTTCTTATGTTATCTAAAGTTTTCATCCGCTACCTTTCTTGTAAAATTCGTGAATGTTCTCCTTTCCACCAAATATACTAATCAATTTAGATGATGACTTTATTATTCTTGGTCTCCTTGAGAACTTTTATTCCTTGGATCAACAACCTTGTTAAATTTTAACTTCGCCCGTCTATTTTTAAATCTCAACTTTCTTATCTTCGTAAAAAGAATCCAAGATGCTTGATTTTGATCAGGAAACCTGGCTTTACCTCGCTATTATTGCTGCTATCTTTATCTACTTCCGCACAAATTCCAGACGTGCAAAGATCGATCGGAAAAACAGGAAGAACAGAAATTTCAGAAGAAGGTATTTAGAGCGCAGAAAGCAGGAAAAATCTGAAGAAACTTTTCAGGAGAAAAATAAACCATGAAAATATACACCAGAACCGGAGACCAGGGAACTACTGCTTTATTTGGCGGCACCCGCGTCCCGAAACATCATATAAGAATCGAAAGCTACGGAACGGTAGACGAACTTAATTCCCATATCGGACTTCTACGGGACCAGGATATTGAAGATGAGCTTAAGCAAAACCTGATTAGAATTCAGGACCGCCTTTTTACGATTGGCTCAATTCTGGCCACAGATCCTGAAAAAGCAGTGCTTAAAAACGGAAAGCAGAGATTGTCCATTCCTAAGATTTCTGCTGAAGATATAGAATTTCTTGAAAAAGAAATGGATAAAATGAATGAAGACCTTCCAGAAATGACACATTTCGTGCTTCCGGGAGGCCACCAAAGCGTGTCATTCTGTCACATAGCACGCTGTGTCTGCCGCAGGGCAGAACGTTTAGCAACAGCACTTTATGAAATCGAAGCTTTTGACGAGTCGGTTCTAAAATACCTTAACAGGCTCTCTGATTATCTCTTTGTGCTGGCACGAAAATTGACAAAATACTTCAAGTCGGAAGAGATAAAATGGATTCCGGAAAAATCCTAAAGATTTCCCTCTACTGAAAGCTTCTTTTTAGTAAACTGCTTCGGGGCAAGCCCACGAAGCATTAATAAATAATTTTAAATTTCGAGGCAAGCCTCGGATGCATTAAAATCTCGATTATCGAGTAAAAAGTAAGTTTTTAGAATAAGTTCTTAACGGTATTGAATAATTATAAGATTTTTTTCTTGGCTATTTCGGCAAAAAATTTATTTTTGCAAAAATTATAAACCAGATTCGATCATGTATTGGACTTTAGAACTAGCATCTTACTTAAGTGATGCGCCATGGCCTGCCACAAAAGATGAGTTAATTGACTACGCAATTAGAACGGGAGCGCCCTTAGAAGTTGTTGAAAATCTACAGGCCATCGAGGATGAAGGAGATTCCTACGATTCTATTGAAGAGATTTGGCCGGATTATCCCACAGACGATGATTATCTCTGGAATGAGGATGAATATTGACACAAACCATTAGAAATAAAGCAAAAAAGTCTCCAAAGTGAGGCTTTTTTTTTGTTTACATTTGAAACATATTAAAACAAAAAACTTATGAGTTTTTTAGATTCTGTATTAAAAGTATTTGTTGGCGACAAATCAAAAAAAGACGTCAAAGAGATACAACCCATAGTTGAACAAATAAAGGCATATGAGTCTGAATATCAAGCATTGGGCCTTGATGAACTAAGAGCAAAAACTGCTATTTTTAAAGCAAAAATTGCAGATGCCCTAAAGGAAGTAAACGAAAAAATTATAGCCCTTGAGAAAGAAGCCGATGAATCTGAAGATATCACCCGCAAGGAAGATATCTACGTGGAAATTGATGCTTTAAAAGATAAATCTTACGAAATTTCAGAAGGTGTTCTTAATGAAATACTTCCCGAAGCTTTCGCTACAGTTAAGGAAACTGCCAAACGTTTTGTAAATAATACTCAGTTAAGGGTACAAGCTTCTTCTTTTGATCGCGAAATTTCCGCTGAAAAAGATTACGTAAACCTCGACGGCGATTATGCCGTGTGGAATAATTCCTGGGATGCCGCCGGTAAACCGGTGACCTGGGATATGGTTCATTATGATGTTCAGCTTATTGGTGGTGTCGCGATGCACCAGGGAAAAATTGCAGAGATGCATACCGGGGAAGGTAAAACACTTGTTGCCACCCTCCCAATGTACCTCAACGCTTTAACCGGAAAAGGGGTTCACCTGGTAACCGTTAACGATTATCTTGCAAAACGGGATAGCGCCTGGATGGCTCCTATTTTCGAATTTCATGGTCTTAGTGTAGATTGTGTGGATTACCACCGCCCAAATTCTGCAGCAAGGAGAAAAGCCTATAATGCCGATATTACCTACGGAACCAATAACGAATTCGGTTTTGATTATCTAAGGGATAATATGTCCCATGCACCAAACGATCTTGTACAGCGTCCTCATAATTACGCAATTGTGGATGAGGTGGATTCCGTTTTAATTGATGATGCCCGTACACCTCTTATTATTTCGGGACCTATTCCAAAAGGTGATGTTCATGAATTTGATCAATTAAAACCTGCGGTTGCCAATATTGTTGAAGTACAACGTAAGCACCTGGTGAAAATCCTTGCTGAAGCGAAAAAACTTATCGCTGCAGGGGACACTAAGGAAGGCGGAAAACAATTACTTCGTGTTTACCGCGGATTGCCGAAGAATAAGGCACTTATTAAATATTTAAGTGAAGAAGGAATCAAGCAGTTATTGCAGAAGACTGAGAATCAGTACATGCAGGATAACAACCGCGAGATGCCTAAAGTTGATGAGGAGCTATATTTTACCATTGAAGAAAAAAGCAACCAGATTGATCTTACCGATAAAGGAATTGAATTCCTTTCCGGTGAGAACGACCCCGATTTCTTTGTAATGCCTGAAATTGGTATGGAAATCGCCAAAATTGAAAAAGAAGGACTTTCCAAAGAGGAAGAAGCAGAAAAGAAAGAAGAACTTTTCCGTGAATATAGCGTAAAAAGCGAACGTATCCACACGATGCGCCAGTTGCTTAAATCGTACACTTTATTCGAAAAAGACACCGAATATGTGGTTATCGACAATAAAGTTAAGATTGTGGATGAGCAAACCGGTCGTATCATGGAAGGTCGTCGATACAGCGACGGATTGCATCAGGCCATCGAAGCTAAGGAAAATGTAAAAATTGAAGATGCCACACAGACTTTTGCGACCGTAACACTTCAGAATTATTTTAGAATGTACCGCAAACTTTCGGGTATGACGGGTACTGCAGTGACCGAAGCAGGGGAATTCTGGGAGATTTATAAACTTGATGTTGTTGAAATCCCAACAAACCGTCCTATTGCCAGAAATGATAAAGAAGATTTGGTTTACAAAACCAAACGTGAGAAATATAATGCGGTGATCGATCATGTTACCGATCTTTCAAAACAAGGAAGACCGGTGCTTATTGGTACAACTTCCGTAGAAATTTCAGAATTACTGAGTAGGATGCTTAAACTTCGAAGTGTTCCGCATAACGTGCTGAACGCGAAAATGCACAAAAAAGAAGCAGATATTGTTGCTGAAGCCGGTAAGTCCGGAATTGTGACCATCGCCACGAACATGGCAGGTCGTGGTACCGATATTAAGCTTAGCAAAGAAGTTAAAGATGCCGGCGGTCTTGCTATAGTAGGTACAGAACGACACGATTCCAGACGTGTGGACAGGCAGTTAAGAGGTCGTAGTGGACGACAGGGTGATCCCGGAAGTTCCCAGTTCTATGTTTCCCTGGAAGACAACCTGATGCGTTTATTCGGTTCTGACAGGATTGCAAAATTAATGGATAAAATGGGTCTTGAAGAAGGTGAAGTTATCCAGCATTCCATGATTTCGAAGTCTATTGAACGGGCTCAGAAAAAAGTGGAAGAAAACAACTTTGGGATTCGTAAACGTCTCCTCGAGTATGATGATGTAATGAACGCCCAGAGGGAAGTGATATACAAACGTAGGTACCATGCTCTTTTCGGAGATCGCTTAAGAGTGGATATCGCCAATATGATATTTGACACTTCAGAAGCTATTGCCGAAACGAACAAAGCGGCGATGGACTATAAGAATTTCGAATTTGAACTTATCCGTTATTTTTCTATGAGTTCTCCTGTTTCTGAAGAGGATTTTGAAAAAATGCCGGTTCAGAAAATAGCCGGGGAAGTTTATAAAGCTGCATATAAGCATTACGAGGAAAAAATGGAACATAGTGCTTCCAGGGCATTCCCGGTAATTAAACAGGTTTTTGAAGATGAAAGGAACAACTTCGAAAGGATTTCGGTGCCTTTCACAGATGGCAGCAAAACATTACAGGTAGTCACTAACCTGAAGAAAGCCTATGATACTGAAGGTAAGCAGCTGGTAAAAGATTTCGAAAAGAATATTACCCTGGCGATAATTGACGATTCCTGGAAGACGCATCTAAGAAAAATGGATGAGCTGAAACAAAGCGTTCAGCTGGCGGTTCACGAACAAAAAGATCCGTTATTGATCTACAAGTTTGAAGCTTTTGAACTTTTTAAAGCAATGTTGGACCAGGTAAACAGAGATGTGATTGGCTTCCTCTTTAAAGGAGAAATTCCGGAAGGAAATGTTTCCAATATTCAGGAAGCGAGACAGACCAGGAAACGTGAAAAAGTTGAAACTTCTAAAGAAGAAATTCAGAATATCGACGAAAGGGCTGCTCAGAACCGAGCTGCAGGACAACGCCAGCAACCAAAACCTCAGGTGACAGAAACTGTGGTTAGGGACAAACCAAAAATTGGCCGTAACGACAAAATCACGGTAAAAAATGTAATGACTGGTGAAAATAAAACTTTGAAATATAAACAAGCTATCCCGTTACTGGATAAAGGAGACTGGGTGCTTGTAGAAAATAAGTAGGCTGTAGGCTGTGAACATTAAAAAATCCCGAAAAACTGAAATGGTTTTTCGGGATTTTTTGTTTTGTAGTCTGTAGTTCGTAGTTCGGAGGTCGTTCCTAAATATACACCCCTCCTTTTTAAGGGGTAACCGAACATTGATGTAGCAAACGGACCGATAATTGTCATTTTCGAGGCATTGCTTGATCTAAAACTATAAAGCTCCTCTCCTTTTTAAGGGGTAACCGAAAATCGAAGTAGCAAACGGACCGATAATTGCCATTTTGAAGCAACGCTTAAGTTAAAAGAAAAAAGCTCCCCTCCTTTTCAAGGGGTAGCCGAAGATCGATGTAGCAAACGGGCAGATAATTGCCATTTTTGAAGCCTCACTTAATTGAAAAAATTCCTGCCTTTTTCAAGGAGGAGTGGCCGAAGGTCAACCGACTAAAAGGCTAATATTTGCCATTTTTGAGACATCACCTAAATTGAAACAAACAACAAAGCTCCCCTCCTTTTTAAGGAGGGGTGGCCGAAGGCCGGGGTGGTCAGTGCGGAGTAAACCTATATTTTAAGTAACAAATTAGGATCGGGACAATTCCTGAGGTAAAGATCAATTTCATTTTTGGACGCAACTCCGGGAAAATCTCCGACAAATCCCATTAGATCCTCCATAACCTGAAAGTGAAGGTGCGGCGCATAATCTCCGTTTTCTATAGGATCGCCCAGTTCTGCAATTTCCTGAAATTGGTCTATTTGCTGCCCTGTCTTTAATTCTGAAAGCGATTCCCGATTTAAATGTCCATACAACGTATAAAATTTCCTATTTTTCACTTCGTGCTCCAGAACAATAGTAGGGCCGTAATCTCCAAAATTATCATTATCCCTAAAGCTGTGGACTTTTCCTTCCAGCGGTGCAAGTACGGCAGTGCCTTTTTCAGTCCAGATATCCAACCCAATATGTATGTTCCTGTTCAGGAATTCTTCAGTATTTTTATTGAACAAATTACTCCTCTTGTAAAGGTTTCGGACTTCATTGTAACCTCCAAAAGCTGCTTTTTTTCCTGCTCTTCGCAGGGAATTGTTTAGAAAAACCGAAAAAGCTTCAGAAGAGAGCATTTCCAGTTTCAGTATTTCAGGATTGGTTTCAGAAAGATCTATCGGCACGTAGTCTTCCTGTTCCAGGTTTGCAACTACGGGAGTAAATCCTGTGGTAAGTCCGGCAATAAATTCAGCAAAAGCTTCAGTCTTCATTCAGCATTTTTTCAGCAAAAAAGATCTTCAAAAAATGCCCAATTTCGTCCTTCTGAAATTTTGCACTTTTAGACGACCTTTTTCTATCGGCTAAAAATAAGTTTAGATTTTCACTTTACCAAAACATCGCTAAAACTTGCTTTAATACTTACAGTTCCTGAACCATTTCGACTTTTATTAAATCCGTTTAGAATTACATTATCATAAGTTTCCGTGGACTTTAGTTGCATCGACTTTGGGTAATCAAGATCACTCTGCGTCCCGTCATAATTAAAACTGAAAGCGGTATCGGGCAAAGAAAGTTTCAGGTCACTGTTCTCCAGCGTAATCCTAAGGTTTTGAAATCCGGGAGCCAGGTTAAGGATGTTCAAATCTCCGAAAGAGCCGGAAAGAATACCGGTTTCTGTAATCTCCCTGATAAGCACATCGCTGGAATTGGAGCTTAATTTTATACTTGTAGCGCGGTCTATCACACAATCCTGCACATAATCTGTATTTAATACGCCATAATCCCACTGCCTGATTTTTACCGGGGAATAAGAAACTTTCACATCAGTCTGCTTCCCGGTAAGCGTATTTACCGATAATGATCCATGAGATACACTGGCTTTAAGGTTTGAAGTTGCCCCCGGAAGTTTTACTTCTCCGTGGCGCACATCGAGGTTTAGTTTAGCATTCCTGGGAATAGTTATTCTAATCCTTTTCTTTGCTTTAGCTCCATCACCAGACAAAACGATTATTTTACTGTCTTCACCTTCAAAACGGGCTTCCATTTCTTTACCAAACTGCTCACCCCATTTCTCCATGTCTTTCCCAAATTGTTCTCCCCAGACTTCCATATCTTTTCCAAACTTCTCTCCCCAATCTTCCATTTTTGCTTCAAAATCCTTCTCCCACTTCTCAGAATTTTTTTCGATTTTAGCAGCCCAGGCTTCCATATCTTTTTCGAAATCTTCACCAAAATTTTCTTCTACCTGCGCTTCCCATTTCTTCATATACTCATCTGGATTTTTCTCGTAAGCTTCAAAATCGAAATTCATATTGCCCATTTTCGAGGTGAAATTCTCCGGAAGGGGATTTGCTGCAATGTTCTGAATCATCGGCATCAGGTTTTCCATAAGCGGACCCAGCATTTCCTGCAAACCACCCATAGATTCATTTAAATCTGACATATTCATACTAACATCTGGCATCACGTTCCAGGAAACACCCCCACCTGATATTATTCTCACATCGTTAGAAGATCCTGAAACATCCAGCTTCCAGCTTTTCATCAATTGGTCTATTTCTTTTTTATCTGAAGTTTCAGCATCCAGGTAAGCCTCCACGAGAACTTCATTTTTGTCCCATTTCTCCACAAGAATGTTAGTATGTTTAGCATCTACATTCACATTCACGTTAGCATTTGTATTAAAACTTTGCACGTGTTTCTTAGTTTGTGCTGAAACTCCCGCGCTTATAAACAACAGCAGCAGTACAATATAATTAAGCTTGTAGGTCTTCATAATTGTCGTTTTTTGATTCTTTAATTTCTTTGATCTTATTCTTTAATTTAAACAGCAATTCCAGTCTTAGCTGAAGGTTTGCCACCATTGCCTCTACGGTCTGCTCGTTAGGGCCACTTTCCTTAAGATCGGCATTCAGGCGCTTATACTCCTTATCCAGCTCTGCAAGTTTGGCCATAAAAGCATCTATAAGTGCCTTATTATCTTCTGTAATATTAAGATTTGCCAATTCCAGATTAAGGCTGGCCATATAATAATTCTCAATTTCCCGGTATTGTGGAGAAACATCGCTTAGCTGAAATTGTTTCGCCGGTTCCTGAGCATCTTCCTGCAGGTTCTCTTCTACCGGAATCTCCACTACGCGGTTCTCTTCCATGGTTATACCCGGTCTAAAAAAGAACATTGCCACTCCAAAAGCTACCACCAATACAGCAGCTATTTTTAGATACGGAAAACTATTTCTCTTCTTTTGCTCTGGCAATGCCGCATCCAGCTTCGCCTCGAAACGTTTTTGATGGCCGCTTTTCAGTTTCTGTGATTTGCGGCTTTCATCCTCATCATTCCGGAACATGTCTCTAATATCCTGTGCCATTTTTCTTTAATTTTAATTCTTCCTGTAATTTTTTCTTTCCTCGGTGAACCAGCGTCCGTGATGAAACCTGACTAATTTCCAGTATTTCGGAAATTTCCTCATGATCGTAACCTTCAATAAGGAACAGCATTAGTGGATACTTGTACTTTTCGGGCAATCGCTCAATTTCCGCTTTTACCTCTTCAACTCCTATCCCGTCCTGTACCTGCCAGTTGTCGTCCTCTTCTACTGTGGTCATTGTTCGTTCATTTATGGCGACCAATTCCATCTTTTTTGCTTTAAGCTTGTCCAGGCATTTATTGATCACAATCCGCTTTAACCAGGCCCCAAACGTAACTTCTCCGTTAAATTGATGAAGTTTTGAAAAAGCCTTTATAAAAGCTTCCTGCATCGCATCTTCAGCTTCAAAAGAATCCTGAATAAACCTTAAGGCTACGAAGTACATACCCTGGCTATACTTATTGTATAGCTTCAGTTGCGCCCGGCGGTCATTTTGCCTGCAAGCTTCTATTAATTCATTTTGTAACAAACTTTTATTGGTTTTGGTTGGTGTTCACTTTAAATACGATTTTATTTTTCACATGTTGCAAAATCATATATTTTTTTTCAAAAACGAACTTAAGCGCAGCAAATATCATTACTTTCACCTGGCTTCCGGAAGAAGTTTTTCTTTTGAATCACATATTTGCACATTTTTTGAACCTCTAGTACCAAAGGCATATATGAATCCTACTCTAAAGAAATCATTAAAAGTAATTGGCGCCATTACGGCCGTAATTCTGGCTATTGCATTCGTCCTGCGTTACGACACAAAGGCGCATAGCCCTCAGGACACCGTTCACTTTAAAAGCAAAGGAATAACACTCGAGGTTTTTTATAACAGACCTTATAAAAAAGACCGGGAGATTTTTGGTGGACTCGTTCCCTATGATGAAGTGTGGCGGACCGGAGCTAACGAAGCTACCACTTTTCAAACCGACAAAGATATTCTGGTGGATGGCTCCCTCTTAAAAGCAGGAAAATACACGTTATGGACTATTCCCGGTAAAGAAACCTGGAAGGTGATTTTTAATTCTCAGATGTATCCCTGGGGAATTGACCTCGAAAAAAAAGCCTATCGCGACCCTCAATATGATGTACTGGTTATAGAAACAGCTGTAAATAAAATCGAAAATAACGTGGAACAGTTTACCATTTTCTTTGAAGAAATAAATGATCTTATTTTTCTTTTTCTGAGCTGGGATGATACCAGCATTTCACTGCCAATTAAAGAAGCTGAAGGTGTAGAGGTCGCTGAATAATTTGATTGAATTGAATCAGGAAACAGGAGACAGGAATCATAAAAAAAAACTCTTTACTCCCGCAGATCACGCTGATTTTCGCATAAAAAATGGGTAATTTCAGATTGGCAATTATTGGATTTTTAAGATTTTTGTTTGGTCATAAATTTCCCGCACTCTTTGTCCCGAATGTCACATCGAGCGGAGTCGAGATGCTCCAAAGTCCGTATTATGAATTTACAACTTCTCTATTCCTATATCTTAAAATTTTCACGATAGTCATACTGAGCCTGACGAAGTGTGGATGAGTATTCAAAAAATAGTAATACACTCAAAATGGCAATTATCGGTATTAAAATTTTCCCTTCAGAAGAAAATTTTAGAAGTAGATCTTAGCCAAATTTTAGAGAAAAAGGTTTCGACTCCCAACCGAACACCTAAGAACAAACGAAACAAATTCAACATTTGTGTACTCGTGACAGGAAAAACTGTAAGTCGAAAATTGGCATTTTTGAGGCTTGCCTTTAGAAAGAAAAGGTTTGAACTCCGCTAAACCGGATCTCTGAAATACAAAAACCTGTAAAAACAGAAAGGAGCGCTATTTGACGCTCCTTTTGCTGAAATCTACTTCTAAAAGCTACTCGTCGAGTAAAAGATTTAGAGTAACATCAATATTATCCATAGTTGCTCTTGAATAAGGGCAAATTTCATGAGCCTCATTCACGAGCTCCTCACCTTTTTCAACATCCACCCCCGGAATATAACAATCGAGAATAACCGAAAGCTCCAAATCTTCTTCTTCAGTTTTTCCTAATTCCACTGTGGCGGTAACGCTATAATCTCCAAGTTCTATTTTGTGCTTTTTTGCCAAAACTTCCAAAGTACTTCCAAAACATGCCGAGTAACCCGCTGCAAATAATTGTTCAGGATTAGAATATTCACCACCTTCTCCCCCAAGTTCCTTCGGCATGGCTAATTCCATATCCAAAACCCCATCTTCACTAGTCGTTCGGCCATTTCTACCTCCTGTTGTAGTCACATTGGTCGTATATAATGTCTTCATCTTGATTCTGTTTTTATATTTATTTTTCAGCATCAATATACAAATAATATTGCCACTCAGAATGAATTCCTAACTTTGTAACAAACCAACTTCCGTGAGCAATAATCCAGAAAAATCAGCTTTAAACGAATCCGGAAGCAATCCCGGCTCTGGTAATATCAATCCAAATTCGGCTGAACGGATAAAGGCTTTCAGAAAAAATAAATCTTCGGAAAAAGAGCTGCTGAAGCAATTGCTCGGGGGAAATAAAACTGCCCTCGGAAGAAGCATTACTCTTGTAGAAAGTAACCAGCAAACACATCAGAAACAAGCGGAATTTCTCGTGGAAGGAGCACTCCCTTATGCCCATAAATCTATTCGCATTGGAATTACCGGAGTTCCGGGGGTGGGAAAAAGTACTTTTATTGAAAGTCTTGGAAGCTTTCTTATAAAAAAAGGAAAAAAAGTAGCTGTACTTGCCGTAGATCCTACCAGCAGTGTTTCCGGAGGCAGTATTCTTGGCGACAAAACCCGTATGGAAGAACTAGTGAAAGAGGAAAACGCTTTTATAAGACCTTCTCCCAGCGGAGATTCTCTTGGTGGCGTGGCCAGAAAAACCCGGGAAAGTATTGTTTTATGTGAAGCTGCAGGTTTTGATGTGCTTCTTATAGAAACCGTGGGCGTGGGCCAGAGCGAAACGACCGTCCATAGTATGACCGACTTTTTTTTACTACTGAAACTTGCCGGGGCCGGGGATGAACTGCAGGGAATAAAACGCGGAATCATAGAAATGGCAGATGCTATCGTGATCAACAAAGCTGACGGTGAAAATGAAAAGGCCGCACGGGAAGCGCGGCTGGAATTTAAGAGAGCTCTGCACCTTTATCCGCCAAAAGAAAGCACCTGGAAACCGAAAGTTCTTTTAAGCAGTGCTTTGTATAATACCGGGGTTAATGAAGTTTGGGAAATGATAAGTGAATATGAAAGTTTAGCCAAAGAGACCGGATACTTTACCCATAACCGACAGGAACAAAATAAATTTTGGCTGCTGCAAACAATCAATGAACACTTAAAGAGCCGCTTTTACAATCATTCCGAAATAAAAACTGCACTTAAAGAGCAACTTAAAGCCATTGAAGAAAATAAAACTACCCCTTTTGCCGCTGCAAAATATCTCTTAAGCCTGGGATAAATTGAGCTTCAGGAAAATGTACTGGAGAAATTTATAAAATAGATACCCCAAAACAGCACCGATCAGTAAACCAGTAATCACATCTGCCGGATAATGAACTCCAAGATAAATTCGACTATACGAAGATAAAAGCGGCCATATAAGAACCAAATAAATCCATTTAGGATAAATTTTCCGGAAAAGAAGAACTAAAAAAACGGCCACTCCCATAGAATTGGAAGCATGTGCAGAAAAATATCCAAAGCGGCCACATCTTACCGCCACAAAACGTGCCTGCTCCATTACCCCTTCCTGCCTGCAGGGCCTTAACCTTTCAAATCCATCTTTAAAGACATTAGCCAATTGGTCTGTAGCAGTAATTAACAGTGTAATTATAACCATACTTGCAAGAGTCCCCTTCCATCCAAAATTTCTGAAAATTAAATACAGAAATAATATGTAAAGCGGAATTCCTGTAAACTTATCGGTAATGGCGAACCAAAACCAATCCCAGGCCGGGTCTCCCAGATTGTTAAGAAACAAAAACAGCTCGTGATCCAGTTCGATTAATTCCTGCATATTAGTCTTCGTATCGGCTTACTTCGCGGTCATAGAATTTATTTGCCTGGTCAATTAAACCTTCAGCTTCAGTAGTGAGCTCTTCTTCATCACTGGCATCAAAATCTTCCAGCCACTCTACCTCATCATCTTCAAGATTTATAATGAAACGCGGAAATTCAGTATGAATTACAAAAATTGCGTCGGGATAATCTGTATTATCACCTAAAAGGAATTTAGGAAAGTCCATGTTCTTTTTATTTTTTCAGTTTATGGTTCTATATTACTTCACAAGTACTTTAAATCAATAGTTTGTAGCTCCTGAAAGGTTTCACACGTTTTTGGGTCATCAATCTCACACCTACAAGGTTTTTAAAACCTTGCAGGAAGTACAACGCCGACGATTAATTATTTCATTTAAAAAAACTCAGCTCCAAACTTTTTCCTGATGTTTTAGTTTCTTATTCAGAATTAGTTTTTTACTTAGAAAATCAAAGCGAATATACAACATTAAGGCCGAAGCCGTTAAGCCGGCAAGTAAGCCCAGCCATATTCCCATGCTTCCCAGCTGATCCTCTTTTCCGAAGTACCAGGAAACCGGAAAGCCTATAATCCAGTAGGATATAAAGCAGATAATTGTAGGAATGCGCACATCCTGAAGACCCCGCAAAGCACCTAAAATTACCACCTGCAGCCCGTCGCTTAGCTGAAACAAAGCAGCGACAATGAGTAATTGTGCCGCCAGTAAAACAACTTCAGTATTTTCAATATAAAATGCCGGCAGGATATCTTTAAGTGCAATAAAACCAATAGCAAAAACTGCTTCAATTAAAAATACGAGCAGGAAAGTAGAAAGTGCTATTCTCCGCAATTCCTTAAACTGACTCAATCCCTTCTGATTGCCTACTCTAATTGTTGCCGTCACTCCAAGACCTACCGCCACCATAAACGTCATGGAAGCGAGATTTAGGGCAATTTGATTGGCTGCCTGCGGATTTGTGCCTAAAGTACCGGCAAGGAAAACCGTCGCTGTAAAAATGGCAACTTCAAACAACATCTGCAAAGCTGTGGGAAATCCGAGTCCAAGCAGACGCCTGAAAATGGCAGTTTTCAGGAACTCCTTCTTAGTCCATTTAGAATATTCAGCGAACTTCTTCTTTTTCCGAAGAATTACCCAGATAAACCACAGCATAAAGAAGCGTGAAATGAGCGTTCCTATTGCGGCACCTTCCAGCTCCAGCCTTGGGAAAATCCAGATTCCGTAGATAAGAAAATAATTAAAAATAATGTTTACCACGTTGGCCAGTAAAGTAGCATACATGGCATATTTTGTTTGCGAAAGCCCATCGGCAAACTGTTTAAACGCCTGGAAAATCATTAAAGGCAGCATCGAAAAAGCCACAATTTCGAGGTAAGGAATTGCCAAATCCACTACTTCCGGCGGCTGATCCAGGTAGTATAAAATGGGCTTCGACAGGAGCAGTAACAAAAAAAGCAGAATTCCGTTAATGCCGCATAAGAGGATTCCGTGGTGGAAGTAATTCCGGCCTTTTTCGATATCTCCGGCACCATCTGCCTCTGCAATTAACGGAGTGATGGCAAAGGAGAAGCCTATACCTAGCGAAAGTGCAATAAATACGAGGCTATTACCCAAAGAAACTGCTGCCAACGGCGCGGGACCTAATTGCCCGATCATTAAATTATCCACCAGGCCTACCATCACATGCCCCAACTGACCCAACATCACAGGAAAGGCGATCTGCAGGTTTTTACTGAATTCTTTGGTGTAATCTGAAAGGTTCAATCCGAAAAATTTGTGTGCAAAGATAGCAGCTTTTTCAAGCTGAAAAATGTAGAAGCCGTTTATATTTCGGTTACCTTAAATCCTGAAGGAGCAGAAAAAGTTAAGCCTCAAAATTGGCAATTTTCGATCTGGAGTTTGAGTTACGGATAAACAATAAAAAGTGGAGAGTGGAAAGTGGAAAGTTTATTTTTTGCTTTCCTTTAAAAAGGTTTAGATCTTAAAATGGCAATTTTCGACCAATAAATTTTCCTCAGAAAAAGTGGAGAGTGGAAAGTGGAGAGTTCAGTTTCTGCTTTCCTCTTTCCTTTCGTCTTTAAAAAAGTTAAAACTCCGAAATGGTAATTATCGATCTAGAGTTTGAGTCACGATTAAATTGCAATAGAAAAAGTGAAGAGTTTAATTTTCTCTTTTTATTCTCTCTTCTAAAAGTCAAAGCTTCAAAATGGCAATTATCGGCTAATAAATTTTCCGCAGAAAAAGTGGAAAGTGGAAAGTGGAAAGTGGAGAGTTCAGTTTCTGCTTTCCTCTTTCCTTTCGTCTTTAAAAAAGTTAAGACTCCGAAATGGAAATTTTCGATCTGGAGTTTGAGTCACGAGTAAATTGCAATAGAAAAAGTGAAGAGTTTAATTTTCGTATTTTATTCTCTCTTCTAAAAATTAAAGCTCCAAAATCACAATTATCGGCTAATAAATTTTCCGCAGAAAAAGTGGAGAGTGGAAAGTGGAGAGTTAATTTTCGCTTTTCCCGCTCATTTAAAAAAGTTGAGGGTCAAATATGGCAATTTTCGACCAATAAATTTTCCGCAAAAAAAGTGGAAAGTGGAAAGTGGAGAGTTCATTTTTTGCTTTCCTCTCTTCTTTAAAAAAGATAAGGGTCGAAAATGCCTATTTTCGACCCTACGCTCAAGTTAAAGCTTATTAGATTTTACATTTTTTCTTCGACGTCTGTATTAATTCTTTTTATTCCGTAGTTATCGACAAGATAAACCAGGGAAGCCATTGTTGCCGCTCCAAGTTCAAGTTCCCTCTTATTAACATGCTCAAAGGTATCGTTGGCAGCATGATGATGATCAAAATAGCGTTGAGAATCGGGACGCAAACCCGCCAGAACAACATCACCCTGCTTTAATGGTCCAACATCTGCTCCACTTCCGCCTAATTCGAAATAATGGATAAGATATGGCTTAAAAAGCTCCTTCCAGCTCTGTATTTGTGCAAATTGTGCTTTATCTGCATCAAAAGAAAAACCTCTGGGTGTAAATCCGCCGGCGTCACTTTCTAATGCGAAAATGTGCTTTTCATTTTTGGATTTAGCTACTTCAGCATATTTGTTACCTCCACGAAGCCCATTTTCTTCATTCATAAAGAGCACCACTCGAAGGGTTCTTTTCGGCTTATACCCAATTTCCTTGAAAAGCCTAAGCACTTCCATAGATTGCACCACACCGGCACCATCATCATGAGCGCCATCTCCAATATCCCAGGAATCCAGGTGGCCTCCCACAACCATAATTTCTTCAGGATACTCACTTCCTGTAATTTCCCCAATCACATTGTAAGACTGCACATCTTCATGCTGCTCAGAATTCTGTTTGAAATAAAATTGCAGATCCTTATTCATTTTAAGGATTCCGCTTAAATAAGCCGCATCATTTGTACTGATTGCCGCGGCAGGAATCCTTTCTGAAACCGGGGTACTGCCATAAATCATTGATCCTGTATGCGGATAATCGTCCATTCTCAAATTCATCGAACGGACAATTACTCCTGCGGCTCCATACTTTCCAGCCTCTGCTGCTCCGGAATATCGCTGATCCACACAACCGCCATAGGCTTCAAAAGTGCTAATCAAATCCGGACGCATAGGACGATTAAAAAATACGATTTTGCCTTCAATTTGCTCCCTTCCGTAATGTTCAAGATCTTCTATTCCCTGTACTTCTATCACCTGCGCTTTTGTTCCACCGGCAGGAGTTGCCACCGAACCTCCAAGAGCTGTGATGTTAACAGTCCTGGTAGTACCGGGAGAAGTTTCTACATAAGCAAATTCTTTAGAACCACGGGTCCATTTTGGAACCATCACCGGTTGGAGCCAGACCTTGTTCAGGCCAAGGCTTTCCAGTTCTGCCTTTGTATACTCTACTGCCTGCTGCGCCTGATACGAACCGGATAATCTTCCACCAATTTTATTGGAAAGATGATCCAGCCAGTCGTAGCTTTTGCCCTGCATTAAAGACATGTCATAAATCTTCCGGAGCATAAGGGAATCTGACTGCTCCTGAGAATTTTGAGCGGTAACCGTGTTTATGATAAGTAAACCTAATACAGTAAAAAATATCTTCTTCATCTAATTTCAATTTCTAATTTGGTTGGTGACGAAAATAACAAATTATTCTTTTTCCAGCTGCTTCCTGTAATCTTCTAAATTTTTCAGGATTTCTGGGGCAAGACTCGGCTCCTGTACATCTTTGTACTTCTGAAGTTCGTCCAGCATAATCTTAGCAACCAAATAACGTGCCGTTGGTTTACTATCTGCAGGAATCACAAACCAGGGTGCTTTCTCGTTTGAAGTTTTATTTATAGCCTCTTCATAACAATTCCGGTAATTATTCCACAATTTCCTCTCTTCAAGGTCGCCAGGAGAAAACTTCCAGTTCTTATCCGGTTTTCGCAGTCTTCGTAAAAGTCTTTGCCGTTGTTCCTCTTTTGAAATATTCAGAAAAAATTTAAAGATAATTGTTCCGTTTTGGGATATATGTTTTTCAAAATTACGAATTGCTTCATAACGTTCTTCCCAAAAATCCCGGTTGATATCATAAACAGAATTTACTCCCGGCAGCCGCTCCTTTAAAATATATTCGGGGTGTACTTTTGTGACCAGTACATTTTCATAATGTGTACGGTTAAAAACACCAAATTTCCCTCTTTCGGGTAGTGCGCAATAATGTCGCCATAGAAAATCATGTTTTAACTCTTTGGAAGTTGGGGTTTTAAAACTATGTACCACCACTCCCCTACTGTTAAAGCCTTTAAAGACTTCCCGAATTAGACTATCCTTGCCCGAAGTATCCATTCCCTGAAGACACACCAGCACTGAATATTTGTTGTGGGCATAAAGTTTATCCTGCCAGTCTGCCAGTTTTTTCCTTGTTTGCTTAAGCTCTTTTTTAACCTCCTTCTCACTGGCTTCCATATCTAATGATGTTGGAAGGGATTCCAATTTAATTGGTTCTGATATCTTTAAGTCTTGCAGGTCTACTTCTTTCATAACTCGAATTTTGGATTACCTAAATATACAATCTTTGAAAGACTAATTTTTTTTTATCTTCGCTGCTAAACTATAGCAGCTTGAACAAGGAAGAAAAAGAAGAGATCATTGAGAAGGTTAGTACTCTTTTAAAAGAGATCCCTTCCTCTATGGATATTGTTAAAAAGGGCCCCGGTAGGGATATACGTTTTAGATATCTTGCCACTCACATGGTGGAAAAAGCAATAAAAAAAGATGCTTTGGTAATTTCTGAAAACCGAAAAGGCATTGCTATTTTATTCAAAACAAGCAAGAAAGAAGATTCCTTCTGGAAAGATCTCCTTTCAGAAATAAAGCTTGTATGGCATGTTACAGGAATTACAAATGCTTTTCAAATTGTAAAAAACCAAAATTACATCAAGAAGCAACGGCCACAGGAGGGCGAATATTTGTATTGTTGGTTTTGGGGAATTCTTTCTGATTCACGAGGCGCAGATACGCAGGTAGGAAAATCTATGAAAGATGAATTTTACCGCCGTGCACGGGAATATAAAATTCCGTTATACGCAGAAACGCGACACAGAAAGAATTCTTTGGTCTACCAGAGATTTGGCTTTGAACTTTTTCACACCTGGGATCATCCCAGTGGCGACACAATGTATTTCTTAAAGTACGTACCTGATAATGTTATAGAAACGGCATAGCCGAAGAATTTTCGGGCTACTTCATTTCTTCAGTTAAAATTTACTGGCAAACAGTTTTACATCTTCTGCGGTTACTTTTTCACCGCCAAGGATAATTAGTCGTTCCACAACATTTCTAAGCTCCCGCACATTTCCACGCCAGTCATATTCTTTAAGGATTTTCAATGCTTCGTCTGTAAATTCTTTTTTATTACTTCCGTGGTCACTGGCAATTTTTGCGGTAAAGTGATCCACCAGTAAAGGAATATCTTCTTTACGCTCATTAAGAGATGGCACCTGAATTAAGATTACCGCGAGCCGGTGGTACAAATCTTCCCTAAAATTGTTCTTCTCTATTTCTTCTTTCAGATCCTTATTAGTAGCAGCTACCACACGCACATCTACTTTTATGTCTTTGTCACTACCTACGCGGGAAATCCTGTTTTCCTGAAGCGCTCTCAAAACCTTAGCCTGGGCAGATAGACTCATATCTCCAATTTCATCCAGGAAAATAGTACCGCCATTGGCAGCTTCAAATTTTCCGGCGCGATCTTTATTTGCTGAAGTAAAAGCCCCCTTTACATGCCCAAAGAGTTCACTTTCTATTAATTCTGAAGGAATTGCAGCACAGTTCACTTCTACCATAGGGCTCTTTGATCGATCACTTTTTTGATGCAGCCAATGCGCAACCAGTTCCTTTCCAGTACCATTTGGTCCGGTAATTAAAACACGGGCATCTGTATGTGCCACTTTTTCTATAAGTTCTTTTATACGAACAATAGATTCAGATTCCCCAATCATTTCGTAATTTTTACTGACCTTCTTTTTTAGACGGGAATTCTCGACTACCAGTTCCTTTCTGTCCAGTGCATTTCGTACCGTATTAAGAAGCCGGTTTAGATCTGGTGGCTTAGAAATATAGTCAAAAGCTCCCATTCTCATGGTATTTACTGCTGTATCCAGATCTCCGTGGCCGGAAATCATCACAAAAGGGACTTCAGGTTTTATTTTTTTCGTGGCTTCCAATACTTCAACACCATCCATTTTCGGCATTTTAATATCACAGAGAACAAGGTCGTAATCTTCATCTTTAATTTTCTCCATTCCCTCTAATCCATCCACAGCCTCTTCTACCGAATAAGTTTTATTTTCTTCAGAAAGTATTTTTACAAGAACCCTTCTTATTGCTGCTTCGTCTTCTATTAATAATATTTTAGCCATTACAGTATACTGAATTTTAGTCCACCCCGTGAATAAAAGGTATTGGTGTCATTGATCGTAAGGACATCATCCTTATTTTCATCACGAAAGCGTATGTCGTTAATTAATGTGTATCCGGCATAAACATAAAATGATAAATGCTCGGTGAAATTGTATTCGTAACCTAAACCACTAAGCAGAATAGTCATAGAAATATTTTCTGCAATAGCGTTTTGGCTGCTAGTAGTTGGTGCTACATCAAAATTATCCTGCACGTTTGCAAAGAAGCCGTCCAGAGTGACAAATGCCTGCAGCGTACTTTTTTTACTTACGGCATAACGCAAATTACTTTTTGGAACACCTACAGAAAATGACCAGTCGGGACTAAATTCCCTGAAATAATTAATCACCGGCAGCGGAAAAGGGAAACCTCTTGTAGTAGAGTAATTAACACCTAAAATTAACCGCCAGGGTTTATCCACCTCTTCTTTGTCCTTAACTTTGATAAAATAAATGGCGCCATCATAAATTAAGTCATCATTAATGATGTCACCACGCGAGAAATTTGAAGCTATTTTAATTCCTGTTTGGGCTCCAAACCTCCAGTCGTTTTTCATCTTAAAGGTATAAGCCAGGGATGCCGTAAAAGATTGAAACCTATCTAGATTTGAAGTTTCAAAAAATTCAGGATCTTCATACTTAAAATTCACATTCCTGTACTCTATGCCCGGCACCAGATAAGAACCTTCTTTTTTTAGTTCTATGGGGTAATTAAAAAAGGTTCTAAACCTTCTAAAAGAGTTATCCGATTGTCGTTGTGGGAAATAAGTATATTCCACTCTAGCCAAGTCTGTTACCTGTGCGTCTGTTTGTTCGAAAAATAAAAAACCAAATATTAAAAAAAGTGACTTAACTGCTT
Organism: Autumnicola lenta; assembly: GCF_031846515.1. Taxonomy (NCBI): domain Bacteria; kingdom Pseudomonadati; phylum Bacteroidota; class Flavobacteriia; order Flavobacteriales; family Flavobacteriaceae; genus Autumnicola; species Autumnicola lenta. Next base: position 117,812 of record NZ_JAVRHO010000010.1, on the reverse strand, counting down.
TCTTCATTATCTGCAGGTTTATTTTGTGAATAAAACATATGTACATCCCGCTGCGGAAACGGAATAGTAATGTTATTTATCCTAAATTTCTTATCTATATTGAACCTTAACTCACTTTTAACTTTAGGATCTACAAAACTATCAGTAATATAAAAATGCAGACCGAACATTAAAGCAGAATCACCAAAGTCCTCGAAAAGCACGAAAGGCTCCGGTTTTTTTAAAATGCCCTTTTGCTCCTTTGCACATTCCAGGAGAACCTGCCTTACTTTTTCTGTATCGCTGCCATAAGCCACCCCTACTTTTACTGCTTCCCTGGTCGTTTTATGATTTTGCGTATAATTGTAAAGAGTATCACTAATAAATTTATGGTTGGGAATTATCATTACTTTATCATCCCTTGTTAAAGCACGGGTAGTCCTGAGCTTTATTTGAAAGACGCGGCCAACTCTTCCGTCCATCTCTATGACATCTCCAACCAACAGGGATTTATCTATAATTATAAATATACCTCCTATTATATCCTGGAATAATTCCTGAAGGGCAAGACCAAGACCAACAAACAATACGGCAGAAGCAGTAAGGAGGAGGGTTATGTCGATTCCCGCAGTACTTAAAGTAATCAGGATTACCGTAAGGTAAACAAAGTACTTAATAAATTTGAAGACGCTCACAAACTTCATTTGGTCCTCCACGATCAACTTGCTGCTAATAAAAGATCGCAGTAACCGCAGTACAATACTGGTGACAATAAAAACAAAGATTACAAGCAGGACGAGGCCTATAGTAATTTCTATAAGAGAACCGTCTTTTACCTCGTAGGAAATAAGTACATAGTTCCATATATCCTTAATAGCCCCCCAGATATCCTGCTCAATTATTTCTGATATTTGCTCCCTTGTCCCTTCCTGCATTTTTAATATTTAAGCCATTTATAAAGCTCCTTGTAACTTGCTTTTTTACCGTACATAAGAATTCCCACCCTATAAATTTTAGCTGCAATCCAAACCACAGCAAAATTTGTAGCAAGAAGAATTGCTATTGAAATTACCAATTCCCACCACGGCACATCAAAAGGAATGCGCATAAGCATCACAATAGGTGAAGTTAACGGAATCATAGAAAAAACCGTGGAAACTGTACCATGAGGATTTTCAATAACTGCAAAGAATCCCACGTAAATTCCCAGCATAAGTGGCAGGATAACAGGAAACATAAATTGCTGTGTATCGGTTTCACTATCTACAGCTGCTCCTATCGCTGCATATATTGCACTGTATAGAAAATATCCGGAAATAAAATAGATCAGGAAAAATATGAGAAGACTCAGGATTGGAAGGTTAACAATATCCACCAGCAATTGCTGAATTTCAGGCTGAACCATTTGCTCCATTTGAGCCTGTGCAGGAGTTTCTATTGTAAAAGGGTCGATTCCAAAAAATAAGGAAAGAACAGCCAGTAATAATCCACCTACAACCACCCAAATAGAAAACTGAGTGATACCGGCCAGAGAAGTCCCAATAACCTTCCCCAACATTAGATGTATAGGTTTTACTGAAGAAACTATAATCTCAATAATTCTATTTGTTTTTTCCTCAATCACACTTCGCATTACCATGTTGCCGTAGATAATAATAAACATCATAAGCAGATAACCTGCTGCTCCCCCAAAAAACATCTTAATATAATTTGACATTTTTGAACTTCTTTCACCAGAAAAATTCTGAATCTGAACATTCACCTGTGCCCGGGCAGCTTCTATCTGAGAAGTATCAATCCCACGATTCAGTAACTCCTGATCTGTAAGCTTATCTGCTATTATTTTTTCGATGTTTTGCAGCATTCCCATTCCCGGGGACTCCTTACCATAAAAGCGAACTGCCCCCGCAAGATCATTATCATCAATATTGTCCGGAATATAAATGAGACCATAATATTCCTGATCCAGGATCATGTTTTTGGCTACCTCCAGGTCTTTTGAAGAATAATCAAGATATTGAACCTGCTCGTCATCCTGAAATTCCTGAATAAAATCACCGCTTTTATCATGAATCCCTATAATGCGCTGTTCACTACTATTAAGCATACTTAGATAAGCTATCAACAGGATCATTCCCACCAGGATAAGCGGACTAAGAAAAGTCATTACTATAAAAGTCCTGTTCCTGACCCGTGCCAGATATTCACGCTCAATGATTAGCTTCAGATTACGCATTTTGGGTAACTGTTTTTATAAAAATATCGTTTACTGAAGGAATTACCTCTACAAAATGGTTAATTTTTCCTTTGGTAAGCAGGTATTCCAGTAAATAATTAGAGGATTCCCCTTCTTTTAATTGTACACTCAGTTTGAGGTCATTATTAATGCTTTTAAACTGTGCTGTCCCCAGGGTAAATTTGTCCTGAAGCTCTGCCAGTAGAGCCGTTTCATTAGAAGTTTCTACGCCAATTTCGTAGGTGTTGGACTTATATTGCTTCTTTATATCCCGAACTTTACCATCGAGCAATTTATTGCTTTTATGAATTAAAGCCATATAATCACAAAGTTCCTCTACACTCTCCATCCTGTGTGTTGAGAAAAGAATAGTGGCCCCTTCTTCTTTTAACTGAAGAATTTCCCTTTTTATTATACCGGCATTTACCGGATCAAATCCACTAAAAGGTTCATCAAAAATCAACAATTTCGGGTTGTGCAAAACAGTAATTACAAACTGTACTTTTTGCGCCATGCCTTTTGATAATTCCTGAATCTTCTTATCCCACCACGAGGTTATTTCAAGTTTTTCAAACCAGTAGTCAAGCCTTTTCTTTGCTTCAGCTTTGGATAAGCCTTTTAACCTGGCCAAATAAAGTGCCTGCTCCCCCACTTTCATCGATTTATAAAGTCCGCGTTCTTCCGGAAGGTAACCAATATGAACAATATCATCCGGATGCAGGGGCTGTCCATCCAGGAAAACCTTTCCTTCATCTGGCATTGTGATCTGGTTAATAATTCTGAGAAGGGTTGTTTTCCCAGCTCCGTTAGGCCCAAGAAGACCAAAAACACTTCCCCGGGGTATACTTATTGAAACATTATTAAGTGCAGTGAATTTCCCGAAACGCTTGTAGATATTTTCGGCCACTAAAAGATTATCCATAGAGAAAAATTCCAGATTAAGTAAATATATATAAAATTGCCAGAGAGTTCCTTGCATCAAGAACTTTTTATAACCACGTGAGGGCTATAAAAACAAAACCCACCCCTAATAAATTAAGGATGGGAAAAAAATTGCTATGAAAAAGAAAAATTATCACTAAAGACTTAGTGATACTCAAATATATAAAAATTTTCTTAAAAATTACTTCTTATGAAAACATATCTTTAACTTTTTCAAAAAATGATTTATCGCTTTTCTCTGGATTTGGCTGGAAATTCTCATCATTAGCCATTCTTTCGAAAAATTCTCTCTGTTCTTTATTAAGAGTTTTAGGAGTCCATACGTTAACATGTACTAAAAGATCTCCTTTGCCGTAGCCGTTAAGATTTGATATCCCTTTGCCCCTTAGACGAAGAATCTTTCCCGATTGCACTCCTTCTTCTACTTTGATCCTGACTTTACCTGAAACCGTATCAATTTCTCTGGAACTGCCAAGTACAGCTTCAGAATAGCTTATATAAAGATCGTAATGCAGGTTATCGCCTTCCCTTTGTAAGCTGGGATGCTCCTTTTCTTCAATAGCAACAAGAAGATCTCCCGGGATACCATTGCCTGGTGCATCGTTCCCTTTTCCGGCTACTTTTAGCTGCATTCCATCCTCAACACCTGCCGGTATTTTTATAGAAACGGTTTCTTCTTTTGTAATTAGTCCATGTGCATCGGCATCTGCAGGCTTTTGATCAATAATCTGTCCACTACCGCCACACGTAGTACACGGGGAAGCGGTTTGCATTCTTCCTAAAATCGTGTTGGTTACCCGTGTAACCTGCCCTGTACCGTTACAAGTGCTACAGGTTTTATATGTAGTTCCAGGTGCCTGTAATTTTCTTTTTACTTTTATCTTTTTCTCTGCTCCATTGGCAATTTCTTCCAGAGTAAGAGCTACACGAATTCTCAAATTACTTCCTTTGGCACGTCGCTGGCCTCCGGCAAAGCCACCTCCAAAGCCGGAGAAACCTCCGCCTCCGAAGCCGCCGCCACCGAAAATATCTCCAAACTGGCTAAAAATGTCATCCATGTTCATTCCGCCACCGCCGCCAAAGCCGCCGCCGCCTTCGAAAGCCTGGTGACCAAACCTGTCATATCGCGCTTTTTTCTCTTCGTTTCCTAAAACTTCATATGCTTCAGCTGCTTTTTTAAACATATCTTCAGCTTTAGTATCCCCCGGATTTTTATCTGGGTGGTACTTTATAGCCATCTTTCGATATGCTTTCTTTATTTCAGCAGATGAAGCTCCTTTGCTTATTCCTAATATCTCGTAATAATCCTCTTTCATGGTTTATTTTTGCGGTTCAAAAAAAGTTGCTCTATTTACCGGTTACTACTTTTGGATAACGAATAATACGCTCACCAAGTTTATAGCCCCTTTCTACAACATCAACAATTTTCCCTTTTAAATCCTCAGAAGGTGCGGGAATTTGTGTAATAGCTTCATGAATATCTGCATCAAAGATCTCTCCTTCTTCAACATTCATAGGTTCAAGGCCTTTGTTCTTAAGGGTTTCCCTGAATTTATTATTAATAAGTTCAACTCCCTGAAGCAGGTTCTTATCCTCCGTTTTCCGGATTTCATTTAAAGCCCGGTCAAAATCGTCCAGTACAGGCAACATAGCTGTCATTACTTCCTGGTTGGCAGTTTTAAATAATTCCAACCGTTCTTTGGAAGTACGTCTTTTATAATTTTCAAATTCAGCGAAAAGACGAAGAAATTTATCCTTTTCCTTCTGCACCTCTTCCTTCAATAGTTCCGTCTCAGAAAGTCCGAAATCTGAGTCATCCTCTGCGTCTTCATGGTTTTTCTCGCTCTCTTCCACTTCTTCTATTGCCTCGTCAATGGCATCCTCTATTTTATCTTTAGCAGAATTCTCTTCTGCTTTTATTTTATTATCGTTCTTCTTACTCATTGTTTCGCATTTTTACTAAGCACAATGGGTCAAAAGTATTGCCAATAATTCCTAAATGTCAAAATGTCACCAGATCGATTTTAATAATTAATTATGACTCACGTATTAATCTTATTCATACTTTCGCGGCTTAACAAAAATTAAATAGCTATTAGTATGAAAACTAATTTTTTAAACACATTCCTTGTCGCATTCCTTGCAGTGTCGATAGTAGGATGTAAAAATGAAAAAAACAACGAAGTCGAAGTTACCGAAGCTAAAGATGCTGCCGTTGCTCAAGGTGAAGTTGTAGAATATAAAGTAGATACTGCCGCGACAGTTATCGAGTGGTCAGGATCGAAACCAACAGGGACCCATACAGGAACCATTAAAGTTTCTGACGGAACATTTTCTGCAAATGACTCTATCGTAGAAAGCGGAAGTTTTACCATCGATATGGTAACTATTGATGTTACAGATCTTGAAGGAGAAGATAAAGAAAATCTTGAAGCACACCTAAAAGGTACTGTAGAAGGAAAAGAGGGAGATTTCTTTAATATCCTGAAGTATCCTGAAGCAACATTTGAAGTAACAGGTATTTCTGAAAAAGACGGTCAAAAAATGATGGAAGGTAATCTTACCATTAAGGAAGAAACTAAAAACATTTCTTTCCCGGTAAATATCAACCGTTCTGGAGATGAAATCGAAATTTCAAGTGAAACTTTCACTATTGACAGAACTGACTGGAACGTGAACTATGGATCAAAATCTGTATTTGACAATTTGGGTGACAACTTTGTTAGTGATGACATTGAACTTAAAATCGATCTTAAAGCTACAAAAGCTTAATTAATCCCAGTTCATTTTAAGAAGTATAAGAAAAGCTGCCATTGGCAGCTTTTTTTTATAATAGCGTCAAAACGGAACTCAAGTCCTAAACTTACCTACCATACCTCCGGAAAAAAATCTACTCTTTATAAGAGCGCGAATTTCAGCTGATTCATTTTCTACAGTAAATCTTCAAGAGCTTTGGAAAGATGGGTATACTTAAAAACATAACCCGTACTTTCAATCTTTTTATTACTAACTAACTGACTCGAAAGAACGATTGTCGACATTTCTCCTAACACCGTTTTTAAAACAAAAGCAGGCACGTTTGGCAACCAAACAGACTTACCCATATGCTTTGCCACACATTTTACGAGCTCTTTGTTAGTAACAGGATTAGGTGCGACAGCATTATAAGTACCAGAAAGCTCCTTCTCCAGTGTGTGGACAAAAATATGAGCCAAATCCTCAATGTGTATCCAGGACTGCCATTGTTGACCACTTCCTAAAGGAGCGCCCACATTAAAATTAACAGGATCCTTTAATTTTTTAAGAAGTCCGCCGTGGGGAGCAAGAACAAGACCTATTCTTATCTTTGTAACATCTATTCCTATATCCTGAAAGTTATTAATTGCACTTTCCCATTTCACCACAACCTTTCCCACAAAAGAATCATCCACTCCATCATCTTCTTCAAAATAAAGTTTCTCAAGGGAACTTGGGTAAACACCTATTGCACTCGCTGAAATAAACTGTTCTATGGAATGATCATTCTGTGATAAGGTATCAAAGAGTAATCTAGCAGTCTCTGTTCTACTTTCTATTATTTCCCGCTTATAATCTTTGGTCCAACGTTCAGCAATACTTGCACCCACAAGATTTATAACCGCATCTACATCCTTGATGCTATCAAGATCGATTTCCTTTTCCTTTGGATTCCAGTAAAAACCTTTATAGTTTTCCTTTTTCTCTATTTTTGACCTGCTCGTAGTAAGGTAATGCACGTCAATCCCCTTCTCATGGCATAACCTGGTTACATGCGAACCAATTAGCCCTGTTGCTCCTGTAATTAAAACCCGCATTTTTTTCTTTTAAGGTACATACTGTAAACTACTGTAGCTAAATTTCAGGGCGGTTTAACAAAGACTATATATGTTTTTTAACTGCCCTTAACATTTCGCGTTTACCCGGAGGGCCGGGAAGTCTTTCCACAATAAAACCAACTGCCTGCATAGCCCTTCTTACGCTGCCTTTGGCGGCATAAGTTACCAGCACTCCCCCTGCCATTAAAGCTTCATACATTTTCCTAAATATATCTTCTGTCCACAATTCCGGCTGCACCCTTGCCCCAAAAGCATCAAAATAAATAAGATCAAACGCCTGCTTTTCCTCAAAATCTTCAAATTTCTTTTTTTGCTTTTTCAGAATAAATTTTTCGGAAACTTCTATTTCTTCCTCCCACGGTGCTTTATGTATTTCGAGCAAAACAGCCGCTTTTTCCTCTGCAGAAAGCACCTCAGCATAATTGAGTTTCTCTATCTCTGCAGGTTCTACCGGAAAAGCTTCTACTCCTGTATAAATTATCTTTTTCTGAATCCGGTTTAACTGAAGAAAAGTGATAAAGGCATTTAGCCCGGTACCAAACCCTATTTCCAGAATTTTCACATCCGCTGCATTACTGTTTTCCACAAAATAATTGAGGCCCATTTCAATAAAAACATGTTGCGCTTCCTGCACAGCTCCATGTTTCGAATGATACTGCTCATCCCATTGTGGTAAATGAATGGTAACCGAGCCGTCTCCTGTTGTAATAATCTTCCTTTCCAAACTATTATTTTTCTATTAATACACCATCTGCAAGAAATGCCAATTTTCGGACTGATTTGGTTATCACAGCAGGCATATTTTCTTTTGCATTTACTTCACCTTTAAAAATTAAGTCCACTCTTCCAGGTCTGCTGTTTCCGGTTCTTTCTTTTCTTCGTCCTTAAAGTAAAAGAAGAACAGGAATAAGGATATTACCATTACAAATTTCTTCATATGCCATAATGGAAATAAAATCCTAATCTGAATCAAATTTACCGAAAGTTTAGATTTTGTTTCTGTTTTAATTTCGGTAAATTTGTGGGTCAAAATACAGATGATATGAAAACCAGCACCACCCCTGTGGACATACAAAAAGCCGCAACTTCTAAGATTGAAAATACAGATTTTAATAATCTCGCTTTTGGACAGGTCTTTACAGATCATATGATGATTTGTGATTATAAAGATGGCGCATGGCAAACTCCTAAAATACAGCCTTACGGACCTTTAGAAATGGATCCTTCTGCCCGGGTGTTTCATTATGGACAGGCCGTTTTTGAAGGAATGAAAGCTTTTAAAGATGAAGAAGACCGAATCTGGCTTTTTAGACCAGAAGATAATTTTGAGCGTATTAATAAATCCAGCGAACGTCTTGCTATTCCTGCTTTTCCGAAGGAATTCTTTTTTGCCGGATTGGAAGAATTGCTGAAACTGGAGAAAGACTGGATAAAAAAAGGTTTTGGAAATTCTCTTTATATACGTCCATTTGTTATAGCTACTGAAGCTGGCGTATCTGCCGCACCCGCAAAGGAATATAAATTTATGATCATTTGCTCTCCCGCACAAGCTTACTACAGCGGAGAAGTAAGAGTTAAATTTTCTGAAGAATACAGCCGTGCAGCAGATGGAGGTGTAGGTTTCGCAAAAGCTGCAGGAAATTATGCTGCCCAGTTTTACCCTACCAACCTTGCAAAAGACGAAGGCTTCCAGCAAATTATCTGGACAGATGCCAACACTCACGAATACCTGGAAGAGGCAGGTACCATGAATATCTTTTTTAGAGTTGGAGATAAATTAATAACTGCTCCTACTAGTGACAGGATTCTTGACGGTGTGACAAGAAAAAGTATCATCGCCCTTGCCAAAGAATTCAATATAGACCTTGAGGTAAGGAGAGTTTCTGTTAAAGAAATCGTGGAAGCTGCAAAAAGTGGCGATTTAAAAGAAATTTTTGGTTCGGGTACTGCTACTGTAATAAATCCAATAGTTGGTTTTGGTCACGCAGGTAAAAAATATGATTTGCCAAAACTGGAAGATTCTTATGCCGGTTTCTTCAAGGATAAACTTACGAAAATCCAATACAACCAGGCCGCAGATAAATTCAACTGGAGATATCAGGTTAAATAAAAATTTGAAACTAATAGCAATATAAAAAGAGCAATTCTCCTAAGGGAATTGCTCTTTTTTCGTTTTCTTCGGAATAATCAAGTCTGAAGCATCTTCCAAATTTCACCATTTTCAACTTCGGAAGAATAAAAAGCTAAATCCCCTCGTTAGTAGAGAAATCTACAGGAATTATAATGTTCTTATCATATTCCGGCTTGCCTGAAGGGTTTGCACGATGAAGAATCAGGAATCCATTTTCAAAATTTAGAGCATCAAACTCCAAACTTCCCTGAAACGGAACAAAATCCTCTGTCATCCACTCTCCTTTCGCCTCAATAATACCGGTGGCAAGCTCTTTTTGGCCATTATCGACCAAAGTGACCGGTGCTGTACCTTCAAAGAACCAGGTTCCTCTTGCTTTTCCCTTTATTTGCAATGGTGAAAGTATCTTCTCTTCTCTCTTAGGCTGCTCTACAACAATGAGGTTCGAAATTTGCCAATTTTCATCCTCCTCTTTATTGGAATGTCGAAAATTGCCATTTTCAGCATCACTCCTTTCCTGTACCGTGTCTTCAATTAGGGCATTATCCTCTGATGTTTCGGTAGAATTTACATCCTTCCGGTTTTCACCACATGAAGTGCAAAGAGGGATCACTATCAGTAGTATAAACAAGTATTTTATGGTTTTCATTTTCAGCATAACTATTTCTTTAGAATTACATCAATATTGGGTTTAAAGTAATTAGGACCCTTCAGCACTTTACCGTCCTCCCGATAAATAGGTTTCCCATCTGCGCCAAGTTTACTCATGTTGCTTAACTGAATTTCATCAAAAACCTCCTCAATTTTATGCTGCATACCGTGCTCCAATATCGTCCCGCACAAGATGTAGAGCATATCGCCCAGGGCATCTGCAACTTCAGCCAGATTATTATTATTGGCAGCTTCCAGGTATTCCTCATTCTCTTCCTTCATAAGCTCAAAACGTAATTCATTTTTAGGCTTCCCGAGATTTGCAATAGGTTCTTCATTAAAACCAAGTCCAAAGGCAGTATGAAATTGTTTTACCGCCGCAATTCTTTTTTTCATATTATTTTTCTGCTTTAAGGCCAAAATTGAGCTGTGGCCAATTAATTTACTGTATCCTTTTTGGCAATTTACTACTGTTGCTTTTGCAGGTGGAATCTACATGAAAAGCTTAACTTTGCTTAAAAATAACAAAAATGTTTAGTACAGGACAGCTGATTTTTGCAGGCTTTTTTGTGGTAGCCTTTGTGGCGGTCATAATTTTTAGCTATCGCAAGGATATTGCACTGCATAGAAAATATTATAAAGGAAGTATTTACGTACTTATTGGCTTTCTCGCCTTTATTGGTTTACTTTTTTTGATAAAATTATTTATGAACCGCTAGTAAACACGGGAATTTCTACATAGCAACGGATTTTATTTATCTTAGCATTAAATAAACGGAATAAAAATGAAAATTATTAAGTACCTCCTGTTTCTTATTCTTATCCTTATAATAGGTTCCTCTATTTACATTGCCACAAAAGAAGGTGATTACCAACTGGAAGAAAAAAGGATAATTGCAGCTCCACAGGAGATGATTTTTAATGAAGTTAATGAATTCCGAAACTGGGAAGAGTGGTTTGCCTGGTTACAGAGTGAAAATAACCCGATTATTACCTACAGCGAAGAAAGCAGTGGCGAAGGCGCTGTTCTTTCCTGGAAAAGTGATGAAGTTGGTAATGGTAAAATCACAAATACCGGGGTACGCCCCTTTTCTTCTATAAATCAGGACATGGAATATACCATACCTTTTGGAGAATCCACCAGTGAAGTATACTGGAACTTTGAACAAACAGAGAACGGAACCCAGATCACCTGGGGAGTGCAGGGAAAACACAGTTTTATGGAAAAACTTGGTTTTTTACTTCAGACCGATGATTTTAGCGATATATGGCGAACCAGGATGCAACAGAGCCTGGATGATCTTGAAAGAATTACGAATGAAAAAATGGCAGAGTATTCCATTAATGTTGATGGTGTGACACAGCATGGAGGAGGATATTATATGTATAGTACAACAGCAAGTAAACTTAGTCAGGTAAATGATAGGATGTCTACTATGATAGCGGATATTTCTTCATATATGGAGAAAAATAATATCGAGAAGCTGGGGAACCCTTTTGTTCTCTATAACGAATGGAACAACGGCAATACTACGGCAATTTTCTCTGCAGGATACTTTACTCCCAGCGAAATAATAACTCCGGAAGAGAGTCCGGTTCTCACCGGATTTATGCCTAATCAAAAGGTTGTAAAAACCACTTTAAAAGGAAGTTATGATAACCTGCCCGAAGCCTGGGACAGAGCTCATGCCTATATTCAGGAAAATAACCTGGTGCCGCTGGAAGAATCAGATTCTTTTGAAGTATATAACATCAGGCCTCAGGACACCAGAAATCCTGCGAACTGGATTACTACCATTTATATTCCTGTACAAGAACCATAATCTCTTATGAAAAGTGCTTTCCTGGTTTTTTTAGGCGGTGGGCTGGGCAGTGTTTTGCGTTATCAGTTAAGCAAGCTCCTTAATAACACTGTGATAACATCTATCCCCTACGGCACTTTGGTTGTTAACATTCTGGGTAGCCTTCTGTTGGGTTTTCTTATGGGCATCAGCTTTAAGTACAACAATTTACCTACGGCCTTCAGCCTTTTTTTTGCTGTGGGCTTCTGCGGTGGCTTTACAACTTTTTCCACTTTTGCTTATGAAAATCAGATTTTTTTAAAATCTGGTGATTATTACAATTTTCTGCTTTACACCCTTGGCAGTGTCTTTTTGGGTATTTCTGCCGTCTTTATAGGGGTATTCCTGTCCAGATTCTCTTAATTATCTGCAACAACATAAAAATTCATTGAAACAATCACATATTCACCAGTGCCCTGTTATTTTTTAGGGTATCCGACTTGCAAATTGGTAATTATCCTAAACATCCCTGATAAATTACACCCTTGCTTGGATAAATAGGTAAAAAACATTCATTTTATATATCCAAACCTCCTTTTTCAATAGAATTCAACCTCCTTTTTAAAATTTTCTGTCCAGTCTTACCTCAACAATCATCTTTATAGGTAAATATTCCGCATAATTATAGTTTCAAAATATACACCCCTAAATTTTGAGGGGCATAAATTCTCAATATCATAAAAGTTTATACGCAACCCCCTTTTTTCGCGGGGGTTTATGATAATTTTATAACTTTATCAAAAGTTTTAATTAGAAATTATGAAAAAAATTGAAGCAATTATTCGAAAATCTAAGTTCGATGAAACAAAAGTGGCTCTCCACGATATGGGGGTCACCTTTTTTAGCTATTGGGACGTTACCGGTGTCGGTAACGAAAAAGAGGGCCACGTTTACCGTGGGGTAAGCTACAGCACGGCAGATATCCAAAGAAGATATCTTTCTATAGTAGTAAAGGACTCTTTTGCTCAAAAAACCGTAGACGTCATATGCAAGACTGCTCATACCGGAAACGTAGGAGACGGTAAAATTTTTGTTTCTCCAATAGATGAAGCTTACCGAATAAGAACTAAGGAAAAAGGAGAGGATTCTCTGAAATAAAATTACTAACTCTATTTAAGCCAAAGAAATTATGGAAGGATTATTAACAGTTAATAACGTATGGATGATGATCTGTACAGGGCTGGTATTTTTTATGCACCTTGGTTTCGCTTTTCTCGAAATCGGTCTTACCAGACAAAAAAACACCATCAACATATTATTCAAAAATATTTTTATTATCACAATGGGCTTGCTCCTTTATTGTCTTTTAGGATTCAATCTTATGTATCCGGGAGAATTTAATGGATTTATAGGTTTTGCAGGTTTTGGTCTTAGTAGTCCGCTTGTAGATGGATCGCTGGATCTTGCTTATAGTGAAGGCTATACATACTGGACCGACTTTCTCTTCCAGGGAATGTTTGCCGCAACTGCCGCCACCATTGTTTCTGGAGCTGTTGCTGAAAGAATGAAGCTTAGTGCCTTTATGATCTTTGTAATTATATATGTAGGCCTCGTCTACCCTATTGCAGGATCATGGAAATGGGGAGGTGGATTCCTTGATGAAATGGGCTTTTATGACTTTGCAGGTTCCACATTGGTACATTCCGTTGGTGGCTGGGCAGCTTTAGTGGCTATTTGGTTACTTGGTGCGAGAATCGGGAAATTCAAAGATGGTAAAATCGGGGTTTTCCCCGGGCACAGTATGCCTTTTGCAACAGCCGGAGTTCTAATTCTATGGTTAGGATGGTTTGGATTTAACGGAGGGTCAGTTCTGTCTGCAGACCCGGAGCTAACTTCCTTAACCCTTGTTACTACCTGTCTTGCAGCTGCAGCTGGCGGAGTTGCTTCTTTTATCTTCTCCACAATGATGTATAAAAACTATGACATCACCATGTTTTTAAACGGAATACTAGGGGGACTCGTAGGTATAACTGCCGGAGCAGATCAAATGTCTCCTACAGATGCTGTATTAATTGGAGCCATCGCAGGGGTTATTATTGTTCTGGGAGTAGCATTAATAGACAAATTAAGACTGGATGATCCTGTAGGAGCAGTAGCCGTTCACTTAATCTGTGGAATTTGGGGAACACTAGCTGTTGGAATCTTCGGAAACCTGGCAAGCTTTGACCAGTTCATCACACAGCTTATAGGAGTAGGATGTTATGCCGCAATTTGTATTGTAGGTGCCTTCCTTATATTCTATATCCTGAAAGTTACAATTGGTATAAGAGTCTCAAAAGTTGAAGAAACGGAAGGTCTCGACCAGCATGAACATGGCATGGACGCTTATGCAGATTTTGGACTAAGACAACACTAATACAACAATATAGAGTAATGAAAACGGAGCGTTTTGCAGAACGCTCCGTCAATAATCACTCTACATATTTTTCGATTGACTAAACATGATCAATCGAGCCTGGAAGCTAAATCAAATCAAAAAAATTTAAACAATCTCATTATGAAAGTAATTAAAAATTCAAAATTAACAAAATTCCTGCTTTTAGCAGCAGTAGTTTTATCAAGTTCTTACACTTATGCTCAGGAAGACATGGAAATGGAAGAAGAAGAAGAAGAAGAAGTTTCCAACTGGACTCTGAGTGGTAGTGTAGATGCGTACTTCAGAACTAATTTTAACGGCTTAAATAAAATAGAATATAACGCAGATGGCGATCCTATTGCAGGACCACAGGCACCTGCATCCTCGTTTGCCAATGCTCCTGGCTTTGCCCTTGGAATGGCAAATGTGATTTTAGGATATGAAGGCAGTAAAGTAGGTTTTGTTGCCGACCTTGTTTTTGGACCTCGTGGTGAAGAAGCAGTTTTTAATTCTATTGGTTCAAGCAATATTGTGAACCAGCTATATGTCTACTATAATGTAAACGATGCTTTAACGCTTACATTGGGTAACTGGAATACTTATCTTGGTTATGAGGTTATTTCTCCAGCTGCCAACTTCAACTATTCTACCTCCTATATGTTCTCTTACGGGCCATTTTCTCATACCGGTTTAAAAGCTGATTTTAGTTTTGACGATAACTGGACAGGGATGTTAGCGATCATGAACCCTACAGACTTTACAGAGTTTAACCCATACGGGAAATATTCCTTTGGAGGACAATTAGGATATTCGAATGCATCCGGAAGTGCTTTTTTAAACCTGCTGTACGGTGAACAATTACCTGTTTCTGATGAAGCTACTTTTCAGATCGATTTAACCACAGGTTGGGATCTTTCTGATGCTTTTTACCTTGGCTTTAATACCACATATCAAGACACAGATGGTTTCGGTTTTTACGGAGCTGCAATTTATCCACAGCTTCAGACTTCAGACAGTTTTGCGATAGGTTTAAGAGCTGAATATTTTAAAGAACTCGAAGACGGTGGTCCGGTTTACGGAGCAGATGTAGAAGCACTGGATTTCACTTTAACAGGAAGTTATACAGTTGGTAATTTAATCATTAAGCCGGAGTTAAGACTGGATAGTATTTCTGAAGATGCATTCTTGGATTCAGATTTAAATATGAATGATAACCTTTCTTCATTCCTTATTGCTGCAATTTATGCGTTCTAATTACTTAAATTTTTAAACACACGGAAATATTTCTGTTACCTAAGCTTTAGGAACAGGAATATTTTCGGTTTTGATATTAAATATTTTTGGGAAATCACCACTCCGGCACCTCATATCCAAAACCGTCCGCCGGAGTAGGTGATTTTTTATTCTTCAACTGATTCTTATAGAATTTTCTTCGGAAATAACTCCTCTCCTTCTTTTCAAGAACACAGTTTTCCAGGCAAATAGTAACACTCAGGATCGATAATTGGCATTTTCAGCACATCACCTTTTATAACAGATTTATTCTGAAGTTGCTCCCTTTTAATTGTGGTAATATGGAATAACGACTTCTTTATAACCACCTCCGCTTCTATATTCATTTCGCACAAAGCAGTTATCTAAAAGTTCACATTTCTAATATCTATTCGCACAATTCGTGCAACAAAATCAGAAATCTTTGGATACCAGCAATATTAAAGACAAATTTAGATTACTAAACAGTAAGCTAAGGGAATTTACCATAATTTAGACCTCTATTTTTCATCGTATGCTTCATCAACTTTATCGTTCCTATACAAATTCTTTTAGTGGCCTGCGCAAAGAAGTCTGGCTTCTGGCTTTAATCACGCTTATTAATCGCGCGGGAACTATGGTTATTCCATTCCTGTCACTATATCTTACAAAGAGCCGCGGATTTTCACTGGAGGAAGTTGGCTGGATTCTTACATTTTTCGGATTGGGTTCTGTAACAGGATCCTGGCTGGGCGGAAAATTAACTGACGAAATTGGCCATTATAAGACCATGGCCGCAAGTCTGATTCTTTCGTCCTTTCTCTTCGTCCTGCTTCAATTTCCGCAGTCTTTTTGGGGAATATGTACTGGAATATTTCTTGTAATGACGATGGCAGATATGTTTCGCCCGGCTGTTTTTGTGGCTATAAGTGCCTATAGCAAGCCCGAAAACAGAACGCGTTCTGTCACCTTAATTCGGTTGGCGATCAACCTTGGATTTTCTGCCGGACCTGCAATTGGTGGCTTAATTATTATAGGAATCGGCTACAGCGGACTCTTCTGGGTTGACGGAATTACCTGTCTAATTGCAGGAATTTTGTTGCTTAAACTACTTCATCCCAAACGTTCATTAGAAAACGCAAAAGAAATTAACCTGAAGCCACAATCGGTATTAAAAGATAAGCCTTACCTTCTTTTCATTACAGCAATGATTTTGTTTGGTTTCATTTTCCTTCAGTACTTCTCTACTGTACCTCTGTTTTATGCTGAAGTGCATCATCTTTCAGAATTTGAAATCGGAGTCCTGTTGGGTTTTAACGGTTTTATAATTTTTCTGTTTGAAATGCCCCTTATAAAGTACCTTGAAGTGAAAGGAAAATCTGCTACAACTTATGTTATACTGGGAATTGCCCTGGCAGGATTAAGTTTCCTTGCAATGAACCTTAGCAACTGGCTGGGAACGCTTGTTATAGGAATGTTTCTATTAACGATTGGAGAAATGATTGCTTTTCCTTTTTCCAACAGCTTTGCCCTGCAACGTGCAGATAAAGGGAAACAAGGATCCTATATGGCACTTTACAGCATTGCCTTTTCCATAAGTCACATCTTTGGACATAATTCCGGAATGCAGCTAATAGGAAAGCTTGGTTATAGCTTCACCTGGAATGTTATGATAGGTCTTGCCCTTTTTTCCTGTTTGTTGTTAGTCTGGCTCAAATTTAAGCTGAAACACGAAGCTGCTGCTTAGTCCATCTCTGCCTGATAGTATTTCGATTTCCCCAAATATTTATGGATAAGTTCATTATATTCAGGACTTAATTTTAGATCAAGAATCCCGGGAATATCATAAAGCCTCTCCATGTCATCAAACCCTAACTTCAGCAAATCTTCAAGATAGAGTAAGGCAGTTTCGTAATCCCCATCATTACCAGCGAGCTTTACAATATTCAAATAAGCTTCAGGATGTTGCTTATCCAGAACAGTCCTTAGAAGGCTCGCGAATATCTTCATATCCAGACTGGTACTATTCTTCTGAATTTCTTCATATTTCACACTGGAATAGTTTTTCAGAAACCCTTCAAGCCTGTGCGCCATCTTTTGCTCTGCTACACCTCCATCCTCCTGAAGTTTTCTTAGTTCATCTAACTGATACGCCCACCATCCAATATTTTCAAAATTGGCAATAGCAAGATCATTCTCCATAAAGTAAATATAATCCTGCTGCTTAAGCTCTTCCCGCTCCTTTACTCTCCTGTACTCCCTTCTCTGCTTTCTGAAAGCTCTGGTCCTTCGTAATTCTCTCTTTTTTTCTTTAAGAATATCATCAAAATTATAATTCTCATACTTCTCCTCCATTTGCTCCAGTTTCACAAAGGCAGAGTAATATTCCCTTTTTCGTCTCAACCTTTCCACGTATTCCAATTCATTCTGAAAAATATTTTCCACAACTTCGGCATCAAGGGTACGTCTTTCTCTTTCCATAGAATTTAAGGTGAACCCTGCCGCCGCATTCGCAATGACCTGAGGATCTGGCCATTCTTCCGGACTTCCGGAATAATAACTCAGTTCTGCCGGAAAACCTCTCTTTTTAAAGAAATCAACATAACTTTCCAGCTGAAACTTCTGAAAATCCTGCTCACTCACTACTGCATTAAAAAAATAGTTATTTTCTTCAACTACAAATTCCGGTTTTAAAACGGCATCTCCTATGGCAAGTACACCATCCACATCATTATAGATTATAGGAAGAGCAGCTGCCACCTGTGCACCTTCATCAAGGCCGGCGGTATAAATGTGATCTGTATCAATTGGAATAGTTCTTACTACACTCCCAATCATTCTAAGAGCCTGGGTAGCGTTCTGCTGAAGTGAATCCTGTTTATAGTTAACATTGGAAGCTGCAATAACATATGATTGTTCTTCCGCAACTCCGCGAAAAAGCTGAGCTGCAAGTCTCCCTCTACCCTCAGGATCAAAAACAAAAATCACAGGATTAGCTTTTTGAGCATCAAAAGATTGAGGAATATAAAGTGCATAGGAACCGCCAAGGCTATCCTGAACAGGAATAGAATCTGTAACCCTTCCTTTAATCAGTCGTAATTCCTGCGCTCCTGCAGAAAAGAAAATACAGATTAGGAGTAGAAATATACAGTGTTTTTGCTTCTTCATAACAAATTGTTCGTTAGTAAATATAAAAAAAAGCCTCTACCCTAAGGTAAAAGCTTTACTAGTGCCATACATTTTCCTAATTCTATTTATTCTTAACCCTTTCCAGCCTTACCTGTTGTTGATTTGAGGAAAAAAAGAAACTTGCCAATATTGTTACTAAAAGTAAATCGGCAAAGATCAGGAACATCACTCTTACTGCAGCTATTCCATCAAAATTCATTCCTGAAAATCCTATAAGACCAGTTAACAATGTAAACGCTAAAAATATAATTATCTTCTTTTTCATGTTTTCTATTTATTACAAAAGTAAACTTATAAAGCAGTACTTAATCTCAAAGAAATTATAATTACCACTATATTAACGTGAAACACCTTTAAGCAGCTCAAATGTTAATATTTTGATAGTGTCTTTGGTTTCTAAACAAGAAGTTTTTATTACCCCCTGCCAGAGTAAATTATTTATCTTCGCTCCTTAAAACTGCAGCGAGATTTTGAGCAAAAAAAATTCAGATAAAGGGCATTCAGAAGAATTTTTTGGAGACTACAGGGATTTCTGGTGGAACAAACCTTTCCTCGATTTGACTGCAGAAAGACTTAAATTACATACCGTAAGCTCTATGCTCGATGTGGGCTGCGGAAAAGGACACTGGACCAGGATCATGGCACCTTACCTTCGGGAAGATGCTGAGATTACTGCCGTTGATAACGATCAGAAATGGCATTTCCAAAACCCTGAATTGGAGCATTACTTTTCAGGTAAAGCACAGAATTTCAACCTAATGAAAGCAGATGCTCAAAAATTGCCATTTCCGGACAATAGCTTTGATTTTGTTAGCTGCCAGACCGTACTCATTCATCTTCCCGAGCCTGAAAAAGCTATTAGGGAAATGAAACGGGTTCTGAAAAGCAACGGAACCCTGCTTTGCGTGGAACCGAACAACATTATCCAAAGTCTTACTAAAACGTCCCTCACCAAAAACGATTCCATTGAAGATACACTCGATCATATTAAATATCGTCTCATTATCGAAAAAGGAAAGCGAAAAATGGGCCAGGGCGATAATTCTCTGGGCGATTTGCTGCCCGGCATGTTTGCCATGGAAGAACTAAAAAATATCGAAGTAAGATTATCAGATAAAGCAATTGCCATGTATCCGCCTTATGATAATGAAGAACAGGTAGCAACGTTAAAGCAATGGCTCGAGGGAAGTTCCTGGAAATCGAATACTCAGAAGGATATCGATTTCTTTAGTGCTGCAGGAGAGCAGTATATGCCATTTTACTTCGAATACCAGGAAAAATATAATTCCAGAGACAGCCACATAATGGGTGCTTTACAGCGTGAACAATATCATGCTGCCGGAGGTTCTCTTATGTATCTGGTGAGCGCCAGAAAGTAATTTCTTAAGAAGTACTCCTCTCTCAGGGCTTTATTCTAGGCACTCCCGGCTTCTTAATAGGTGCGTCTTCAATTACATTAGATAACACAATATGAGTTTTTGTCTCTCCATAAGTGATCATTTTATCAATAAATTGCTCCAGGTGTGCCTGATCCTGAAGAACGACTTCCATAATAATGTTTTCGTTACCGGTAATCCTGTAGCAGTTTAGAACCTCATCAAATTCCTTTACCTTTTCCAGAAACGCTTTAAGTCTCCCCATAAAAGCTCTCAAAGTAATGATTGCTTTTAGTTGATGTCCCGCCTGGTTATAAGCAATTTCGGTTCTGTAGCCTTTTATTAAACCGGAATCTTCCATTTTCCGGATTCGCTCTGCAACTGCGGGAGAGCTTATTCCCACCCTTCTGCCAATTTCTGCATTGGACTGCCGGGCGTTAAGCTGCAGACATTTGAGTATCTCCCAATTGAGTTTATCGATTTTCATTTTAATAGTTTACAGCAATAAAAATATAAAAACTAAAGTACATTCGGCATTATACTTTAAAATCGATGTACAGAATAAAAATCTTGTAGTTAAATTTGAAGAGATAAAACTAAAAATCCTGCTATAAAAATGTCGTTGAATAATTCCAGCAAGACTACTGAAACAGCTATTTATAAAAAAGCTATGGAGATTTTTCGTCTTTCGAGAAGCATTTCGCATTACCTGATGCATGATCTTGGAAATTTGCAGGTGAATGGAAAAGAGAACCCGCATATATATTTTACAGGTGATCTCGTACGGCAATCAGTTTCTCTCGCCCCTGAAATTTTAAAGGCTGAAAGTAAAACTTTTTCTGAAGAAAGATATCGGCATGTTGCTTCCCTTACGCGCCTGGTGAATCTTTTACATGAAAATTGTGATCGCCTGGAGCTTTCTAATAGTAATGGTAGAGAGTTTGTTCAAATTTTGAGGAGCGAACTCAAGAAGTTCAGAAAACTTCAACGCACCTGGATGCTAAAAATGTAAGCGACTTTAATGCCCCTTCTAAAATGGCAAATTTCGGCTTAGAGTTCATCTAAAGGAGCTTAGACCTGCTCAAAAAAAGCCAGATGAATGCCCTGGATTAGCATGTTAGTACCAATAATGGCGATAATAAGCCCCATTATTTTCTCTACTACTACAATTTTATTCTGCCCTATAAACCGCACCAGATAATCACTGGAAATAAAAGCCAGATGATTGAGCCACATTATTAACCCGAACATAACTACAATTACAAGCATATCGAGATAACTGGCCGTGGTGGTGTAGTTCATGGCGGTAACTATAGTTCCCGGTCCTGCCAGTATTGGAATGGCCAGGGGCGAAATGGAAATACCTTCGTTAAAATCTATCTCTGTCTGGTTATCTATACTGGATTGCTGTGCCCGAATCATCTCAAAACCTACAAAGAACACGAGGATTCCACCGGTTATTTTGAACGCAGGGATAGTCAAACCAAAAAGATCGAAAATATATTTACCCAGCAAAATAAACCCGGTAACTATAACGAAAGCTGTAAAAGTCGCCTTTTTGGAAATAAATCTTTTCTTTGCGCCATCGGCCTGCTTGGTGAGACTTAAAAAAATAGGAATGTTCCCCACGGGATTGTTAATAGCAAAGAACGCGGTGAAAGCCCCAATGGCGTATAACCAGATGTTTTCCATAGTTATTTCTACCTTTTCAATAGGATCTAAAGTGATCGAATTTTAAAGTCTGCAAAAGTAGTTTGAAAGTTTGAATTTTAAAGCAATAAACAGCTAAAGTTTAGAGGTTTTTGCAGCCAGGAAACAGTGATAAAAAATATGCACGCCAACCAAGAAATCTCCCCCTTTTTCCAGGGGAGACTACATTTATATTTACATATTTCTTCTATACTGCCCCCCAACTTCAAATAAAGCAGTGGTAATTTGGCCAAGAGAACAAACTTTTGTGGCTTCCATTAAAAGTTGGAATAAATTTTCATTGTTAACAGCAGCATCCTTTAATTTATCCAGTGCATCATCTGCCTTGCTGCCTTTGGCCTTATGAAGGGTTGTGAGTGTTTTTATCTGATGTTGTTTTTCTTCTTCTGTCGCCCTTATGACTTCCCCCGGAGTAACCGTTGGTGATCCTGTAGAACTTAAAAAGGTATTCACACCAATAATTGGAAAATCCCCGTTGTGCTTTAAAGTTTCGTAATAAAGACTTTCCTCCTGAATTTTCCCGCGTTGATACATAGTTTCCATCGCTCCCAGAACACCTCCCCTTTCGGTAATCCTGTCGAATTCCAACAAGACTGCTTCTTCAACAAGATCTGTAAGTTCCTCGATAATAAACGAACCCTGGATTGGATTTTCATTCTTGGTTAATCCAAGTTCTTTATTGATGATAAGCTGAATTGCCATCGCCCTTCTTACTGAAGCCTCTGTAGGCGTGGTAATGGCCTCATCGTACGCATTCGTGTGCAGGGAATTACAATTGTCGTAAATAGCATACAACGCCTGCAAGGTTGTCCTGATATCATTAAAATCTATTTCCTGTGCATGCAGGGAACGACCGGAAGTCTGAATGTGATACTTTAGCATTTGGGCTCGTGGATTAGCACCATATTTGTGCTTTAATGCCTTGGACCATATTTTCCTGGCAACACGGCCAATAACCGCATATTCAGGATCTACTCCATTAGAGAAAAAGAAGGACAGGTTGGGTCCAAATTTGTTAATATCCATCCCGCGGCTTAAATAGTATTCCACATACGTAAATCCGTTGGATAGAGTAAAAGCAAGTTGTGTAATAGGATTTGCCCCCGCTTCAGCAATATGATATCCTGAAATGGAAACCGAATAAAAATTCCGCACTTGTTCTTCAATAAAGTATTGCTGAACATCGCCCATTAATCTTAAGGCAAATTCCGTGGAAAAAATACAGGTATTCTGCGCCTGATCCTCCTTCAGAATATCTGCCTGAACGGTTCCTCTTACAGAACTCAGTGTTTTCTGACGAATATCTTCATAAACTTCAGAATCCAAAATCTGGTTTCCGGTTAAACCCAGAAGCATTAATCCCAGACCGTTATTTCCTTCAGGCAGGCCGCCTCTATATGATGGCCTGTCAATTCCATTATCGTTATAAAGCTCCTGCAGCTTTGCTTCAACTTTATCTTCGAGCTCATTTGTCTTGATGTATTTTTCACATTGCTGATCGATAGCCGCATTCATAAAAAAGCCGAGAAGCATTGGAGCAGGTCCATTAATCGTCATACTTACAGAAGTCATTGGATCTGCAAGATCAAAACCGGAATACAGTTTTTTGGCATCATCAAGGCAGCAAATTGAAACTCCGGCGTTTCCTATTTTTCCGTAAATATCAGGACGATGATCGGGATCATTTCCATAAAGCGTCACGGAATCGAATGCCGTGGAAAGCCGTTTTGCCGGCAAACCTAAACTTACATAATGAAACCTCCTGTTGGTACGCTCCGGCCCACCTTCTCCGGCAAACATCCTCGTAGGATCTTCTCCCTGTCTTTTAAACGGATAAAGCCCGGCAGTATAAGGAAATTCCCCCGGCACATTTTCCTGAAGGCACCATCTTAAAATATCCCCCCAGGCTTCATACTTTGGAAGTGCAACTTTTGGAACCTGCGTATGGGAAAGTGATTCGGAATGGGTGTCGATTTTGATTTCTTTATCCCGTACTTTGAAGGAATAAACCGGCTGCCTGTATTTATTTACTTTTTCGTCCCAGCCGAGAATGATCTCCCAGTTATAAGGATCAAGATCCATCTTTACCCGATCGAACTCTTTTTTTAGCAAGCCTGTAAATTCTCTGTTTTCTTCTGAAGTTGCTTCTTCCAAAGCTTCTTCATCCAGACCAAATTTGGTAAGTCCAAGCTTTACACTGGTGACAGATTCTATGGTTTTGTAAATTCCGTAGAGCTTTTGTGCTACTTCTGACTGAGATTTGGCTTTTTCGTCATAGCCGCGGTTATTTTCGGCTATTTCGGATAAATAGCGGGTACGTTTAGGCGGAATAACAAAAATTTTCTCGCTCATTTCCCGTGAGATCTCAAAAGTAGAATTCAATTCTGAATCTGTTTTCTCATCGATCTTGTCCATGATATGCTTGTAAAGCGTGTTCATGCCGGGATCGTTAAACTGGGAAGCAATAGTGCCGAAAACTGGCAATTTTTCAGCATCTTCATGCCATAGCGCATGGTTTCTCTGGTATTGCTTTTTAACGTCCCGCAGTGCATCCTGGGCGCCACGTTTATCAAATTTATTAATGGAAACCAGATCTGCAAAATCCAGCATGTCAATTTTTTCAAGCTGCGTTGCGGCTCCAAATTCCGGAGTCATTACATATAAAGAAACATCAGAATGATCCAGAATTTCTGTATCTGACTGCCCAATTCCTGAAGTTTCCAGGATAATAAGATCATATTCAGCAACCTTAAGAACTTCTACAGCTTCAGCAACGTGTTTGGACAAGGCGAGATTGGATTGTCTTGTGGCCAGAGAGCGCATATAAACCCGCGGATTATTAATAGAATTCATTCTAATTCTATCTCCAAGCAATGCACCGCCGGTTTTTTTCTTGGAAGGATCTACAGAAACAATTCCGATATTTTTTTCAGGAAAATCAGCTAGAAAACGCCTTACCAGTTCGTCAACAAGGCTTGATTTCCCGGAGCCTCCTGTACCGGTAATTCCCAGAACAGGAATGTTTTTTCCGGATTTTTTTACTTCAGAAAAACTCTTTTCAAACTCTTCATGATTATTTTCAGCTAAAGAAATTAGCCTTGCAATGGTGTTTACATTCTTCTCCTTCAGTGATTTTTCTACAGCATCTTCTTTTGGTAGCGCAGGCGTTGAATTATCTACCTGCTTCACCATATCATTGATCATTCCCTGCAACCCCATTTCCCGGCCGTCATCCGGAGCGTAGATTCGGGTAATTCCGTAGTCCATCAATTCTTTGATTTCTTCCGGGAGAATAACTCCGCCGCCACCGCCAAAGATTTTAATATGACCAGCACCTTTTTCCTTTAAAAGATCGTGCATGTATTTAAAATACTCGTTATGCCCGCCCTGGTAGGAAGTCATTGCAATAGCATGTGCATCTTCCTGAATGGCACAGTTCACCACCTCTTCCACACTGCGGTCATGACCCAGGTGGATTACTTCCACACCGGTGGACTGGATGATCCTTCGCATAATATTAATTGCAGCATCGTGGCCGTCAAAAAGTGAAGCGGCTGTGACCATTCGTATTTTATTCTCAGGAGTATACGGTTTCTGTTGTTCCATTTTCAGTAATATCAATTTTTTGATGCTGCAATTTACGAAAATTGTAGTTTTCACTACACCTCTTTATGAATTCAATAATACTAAATTCATAAGAAGTCAAAACCCTGTAAAATGCCTAATTTTAGGCCTGAAAACAGCATTTATGAGCAAAATTACGCTTCTTATACATTGTCCTGATGCCTCAGGGATTATCGCCAGCGTCACTTCTTTTATTTATGAGCATAAAGGTAATATAATCTATATCGATCAATATGTAGATGTTGAAAACAAGATCTTTTTTATGCGACTGGAGAGCGAATTTGCTAATAATGCGGAAATTTCGGTTATAAAAGAAGTGTTTAGGCAAAATATAGGAGATCGTTACCAGATGACGTGGCAGATGTACACCGCAGGCGCACCCCTAAAAATGGCAATTTTCGTGTCTAAGTATGATCACTGTCTTTATGATATTCTCGGGAGGTATAAATCTAACGAGTTGGATGTGACTATTCCAATGATTATAAGTAATCACGAGAACCTTAAACCTATTGCTGAAAGTTTTGATATTCCGTTTTACCATGTACCCGTTCTTAAAGGTAAAAAAGAAAAAGCCGAAGCCCGTCACCTGGAATTACTTCAGAAGGAAAAGATAGATCTTATTGTACTGGCGCGCTATATGCAAATAATACCACCCAATCTTATCAAAGCTTTTCCCAACCGAATTATTAATATCCACCACTCCTTTTTACCGGCCTTTGCAGGGGCAAAACCTTATCACATGGCTTATAAACGCGGAGTGAAAATTATTGGTGCGACAAGCCACTATGTTACCGAAGAGCTGGATGCGGGACCGATCATAGAACAGGATATTTCACGTATTTCCCATAGTCACTCTATAAATGACCTGATTTTAAAGGGAAGAGATCTGGAAAAAATCGTCCTTGCCCGCGGGATAAAATTGCACATAGCCCGAAAAACACTCGTTTACAACAATAAAACAATCATTTTTGTTTAATCTCGTCAGTCTTCTATTCTTGGAGGCTGCCTGCTGAAAAACCTTTCAACATAAAAAGCTTTTATTTTATCCTATCTTTGAAAAAAAGAAAACTATGAAAAAGTATTATTCCCTATGTCTACTATTGATTTTCACATCCTGTGCAGAATTGCAGGATATTGCAAGCCAGCTACCTCAAGGAGGATACGGGGTGAGCAATAATGACATAGCCGCAGGTCTTAGACAGGCTTTGGACATGGGAATAGAAAAACAAGTAACCAAGCTGACTCAGGAAGATGGTTTCTTCAGAAATGAACTTGTACGAATTACATTACCTCCGGAATTGCAGAAGGTAGACCAGACTTTACGGGATGTGGGACTGGGATCACTGGCAGATGAAGGTTTAAAGGTACTTAACCGGGCTGCAGAAGATGCAGTTCAGGAAGCGACACCTATTTTTGTAAATGCAGTACAGGAAATCACTTTTACAGATGCACGGAATATACTTTTAGGTGATGATAATGCTGCCACTCAATATTTGAACAATAAAACAGAAACTGCATTATATTCTAAATTTAATCCCGTCATTGAGAATTCTTTAGATAAAGTAGGTGCTACCCAGGTTTGGGGTAATCTTATCCAAAGATATAACAGCTTACCACTCACCTCCAGAGTAAATCCTGACTTACCGGATTATGTTACGCGGGAAGCTTTAAATGGTGTATTTACAATGATTGCTGTAGAAGAAAAACAAATCAGGGAGCAGGCTGCTTCAAGAACCACAGCCTTACTACAAAAGGTTTTTGCTTTACAGGATTAGACACAGCTTCTTATTTTAGTGATAATTAACAGAATTCACATTATTCCTCCGCTTTTTACCACAATGTTAACTGTAAGTTAGTAAATCTTAAGGCAGCTGCCGGTTAACTTTGTAAGTGAATAAAATGAATTATGTTTAGAATTTTTACAAAAAAGAATCGGGAGGAGCGGCTTTGTGAAAAATATAAGGAGCTTATGTATAAAGCATACAAGTCCGCACTTTATGACAAAGAAGAAAGCAATAAACTCAATTCCCGGGCGAAAAAAATCTTAGGGGAATTGCGTAGATTAAATTACCGTGAAATCGACGCGTGGTCCTGAAGCGTTAAAAAATAATCCATTGCCTTTATAAGTCGGCTGCCATACCAACTAAAGAATTCTCCATCTACCAGCAGTACTTCTGCTTCTATGTCTTTAAATAATTCTTTATGTTTGTCCCTAAAAAGATAAGGTTCTGAAGAAAGAAGAATAAGATCCAAATCGAGATTTTGTAACTCCTTAAAATTAGTTTCGGGATACCTGCCGGAAAATTCATTTTTGAATCCGTTAAGCTCCAACAATTCGTTTATGAATGTATTATTTCCAGCTACCATTAACGGATCTTTCCAAATGAAGTAAGCGACTTTTTTTATTCTCTTTCCTTCAACTTTATGCTCAACTTCTTTTTTCTTATTTCGAACTGCTGAAATCATTTTTTCAACCAGCAATTCCTTTTTAAAAATTTCTCCGTACTGTTGCATTAAATCAAAAGCACCCTCCAGGGTTACAATAAATGAAACATGGACGGGAGCTATTTTTTCGAGTTCCAGTACCATTTTTTCCGTGTTTTCCTCTTTATTGCAAAGAATAAGATCTGGTTGCAGCGCTTTTATCCTCTCCAAATGAACAGATTTTGTCCCTCCAACAATTGGTTTCCTCTTCCGCAAACCAACAGGATGAACACAGAATTTAGTAATACCTGAAATACGATCCTCCAATCCAAGATCAATTAATAACTCGGTTTGACTTGGTACTAAGGAGATAACACGTTTTGGATTTTCAGGAATTTTGATCTTCCGTTGGAGTTGATCTGTAAATTCCATAGCGGATTAAAGTTGCTTTAGCTCCTCTTCCATTTGTTTCTGAAGAACTTCTGCCTTGGCACCGGCAACTTCAGCAAAATTGGAAGAATCTGAAGCGTAGATTATCTTTCGAGAAGAATTAACCAAAAGACCTATATTTTTATTCATTCCATATTTACACACTTCTTCCAGCTTCCCACCCTGTGCACCTACTCCGGGAACCAACAAGAAACTATCAGGAACAATTTTTCTTATCTCCTGGAAATATTCGGCTTTTGTTGCACCAACCACGTACATAAGATTTTCTGAATTTTTCCAGGTTCTGGAAGTTTTTAAAACCTGTTTGTAAAGTTCAAGATCATCAATCTTTTTGGTCTGAAAATCAAAAGCACCTTCATTAGACGTTAATGCCAGTAAGATCGTATGCCTGTTCTGAAATTCTAAAAAAGGCTCTACCGAATCTTTACCCATATAAGGCGCCACGGTAACAGAATCGAACCCCATATCCAGCAGAAAAGTTTTGGCGTACATTCTGGAAGTATTGCCAATATCTCCACGCTTGGCATCTGCTATGGTATAGATTTCGGGATAATTGTCGTGTAGATAATCGACTGTTTTCTGCAGGGCTTTCCAGCCTTCTATTCCGCAGGCTTCATAAAAAGCAGTATTTGGTTTGTATGCCACAGCAAATTGCTGGGTGGCATCAATAATCGCTTTATTAAAAGCAAAAATAGGATCTTCTTCTGATAGTAGGTAAGAAGGAATTTTTTCCAAGTCTACATCTAAGCCGATACACAAAAAAGACTTTTTCTTATGGATTTGATTTATCAGCTCTTGAATTGACATAGAAGTTTGTTTAAAGTTTAAGGTTTGAAAAGTTTAAAGTTCCGTTGTGATGATCGTGTATTAAGTTTAATTTATAATAAATCTCACTTTATCCTCTTAGATTTTTCTTTTTTCTTTCCTCTTTTTCTTCACCCTTCACCCTTCACTGACTAAAAAACATCTGAATTCTCCTTGAGTTTTTCGGTATTCTCTACCAACTGAAGTTCATCAAGGATCTTCTGAATATCACCATTAATTATATTAGAAAGATCATATAAAGTTAAATTGATTCTATGGTCTGTAACCCGTCCCTGGGAGTAATTATAAGTTCGGATTTTTGCACTACGGTCACCACTGGAAACCATTGAATTTCTCTTGGCTGCATCTGCTTCCATTTTCTTCGCAAGCTCCATTTCATAAAGTCGGGAACGCAATACTCTAAATGCTTTCTCCTTATTTTTATGCTGGGACTTTTGATCCTGGCATTGCGCTACAAGTCCGGTTGGTTCGTGGGTTAAGCGAACCGCAGAATAAGTGGTGTTTACAGACTGTCCACCTGGCCCCGAAGAGCAGAAATAATCTACCCGAACTTCCTTTGGATCAATTTCCACATCAAATTCTTCAGCTTCAGGTAATACCATAACAGTAGCTGCAGAGGTATGTACGCGACCCTGAGTCTCAGTTTGCGGAACACGCTGCACACGGTGGACTCCAGCTTCAAATTTTAAAGTTCCGTAGACATCTTCTCCGGAAACTTCAAAAATCATTTCTTTAAAACCTCCACTGGTACCCTCACTAAAATCAACAATATTGTGCTTCCAGCCTCTACTTTCTACATACTTGGTATACATGCGGTAAAGGTCACCCGCAAAAATACTTGCTTCGTCACCTCCTGTACCGGCCCGTATTTCCATTACCACGTTTTTAGCGTCTTCAGGATCTTTTGGGACGAGCATCATCCTGATCTTTTCTTCCAGTTGGGGAAGTTGTTCCTTAGCCTCTTCCATCTGAAGTTTTGCCATTTCAGTCATTTCAGGATCACTCCCGTCGGCAATGATTTCTTCAGATTCCTGGATATTTTGCGTTAGTTCCATGTAAACTTCGCGCACATCCATTAATGCTCTTAGGTCCTTATACTCTTTATTTAATTCAATATATCGCTTCTGATCGGCAATTACATCCGGCTGAATGATCAAATCATTTACTTCATCAAATCGCTGCTTTACTATGTTAAGCTTCTCAATCATATAACCCTTCTGATTTTTGAATTAGCAAATTTACGATAAAATCATGGAATTGTATGACGGAAAAGAAAGCATCTAAATTTTTCCAGATTAAGGACAAAACATGATCTTTGGATTAAAAATTGTATTTTCAAGCATATTTACCGGTAATGCGAAAGACTCTTAAATCTGGTTTTATATTTTATAAAAGTTATATTGTTACTTCACTCCTGCTCAATTTTTTCATGGTTTACGTAGCAATAACGCCTTATGTAATCATCTTGTTTAAAATTTTTATTACCAGCATAGTGTTCCTTTGGATACGGCTTTTGCCTCCTGCAAATGAAAAACTAGTTTTCTATTATAATCTTGGCCTTAGAAGCAGAAGGCTTTTTGCTGTTGTTTTGTTTTATGATCTGGTCTTAACTGCCGCCTGCTTATTAATAATATCTACGATATGAAGCTGGAAATAGACAATGTGGAATTAAATTACTCCGGGAAAAAAATTCTCAGCGGAATTTATCTGAAAGCTGAAAAAGGTAAAATTACCGGCCTCTTAGGCTCAAATGGCTGCGGGAAAAGCAGCTTATTAAAGATCATCTTCGGAAGCCTTAAACCCAAGAACAAACTGTTAAAAATAAACAACAAACCTTGTCTAAAGCCCTTGTATGTTTCCAAAAATGTAAAATACCTGCCGCAGCATCCTCTTTTTCCCAAGAACCTCTACCTGAAAGAAGCTTTTCATTTATTTGATGCCGACTGGGAAGCATTTATTTCGCATTTCCCTAACCTTAAAAAACATTTTCATGAACAATTTGGAAAACTTTCCGGAGGAGAACGTCGTCTAACTGAAATTTTCCTGGTCTTGAACAGCAGTTCCGAAATAATATTGCTGGACGAACCTTTTACTCATCTATCACCGCTTTATATAGAAAGCATTTCCGAAATACTTCAGAAAGCAAGGCAGAAAAAGGCAATTATCATTACCGACCATATGTACCGACATGTTTTGGATATTGCCGATGAAATTTACCTGATAAAGGACCGTCACAGTTATCAAATCACGCAGCCTTCGGATCTTGAAAACTATAATTATTTAAGACAGGGAACATTACAATCTTTTTAGAAATAATAAAATTCACCAAATTCGCTCTTAATGGTCAGTTTCTTTTCTTCGGAAGCCTCTACCCTTCCAATAATCTTAGCATCAACATCAAAAGATTTCGAAATATTTATAATCTCTTCTGCATTTTTTTCATCTACATAGAGCTCCATACGGTGTCCCATGTTAAAAACCTGGTACATTTCTTTCCAATCAGTTTTACTTTCCTGCTGAATAAGTTTGAATAACGGTGGCACTTCAAACATATTATCTTTTATGATATGCAGGTTATCCACAAAATGAAGAATTTTTGTTTGTGCTCCTCCACTGCAATGAACCATTCCATAGATTTCTTTATTGGGAAACTTTTGAAGGATTTTCTTGATAACAGGCGCATACGTTCGGGTAGGGGAAAGCACCAATTTGCCAGCATCCAGAGGAGCGCCTTCTATTTTATTGGTAAGGGATTTTGTACCTGAATAAATGAGATCTTCAGGAATGCTATTATCAAAACTTTCCGGATATTTTTCAGCCAGAACCTTAGAAAAGACATCATGCCTGGCAGAAGTCAGGCCATTACTTCCCATTCCGCCGTTATACTCCTTCTCATAAGATGCCTGCCCCGAAGATGAAAGACCAACGATTACATTTCCGGGTTTAATATTTGCATTGTCTATTACATCACTACGTTTAATCCTCGCAGTGACCGTAGAATCCACAATTATTGTTCTTACAAGGTCTCCAACATCTGCCGTTTCCCCGCCTGTGGCGTGAATCTCTACTCCGTACTCTTTTAATTCAGCAATTAATTCTTCTGTACCGTTTATAATAGCAGAGATAACTTCGCCGGGGACAAGATTCTTATTCCTGCCTATCGTTGAAGAGAGCAGAATTTTATCTGTAGCACCAACACATAAAAGGTCATCGATATTCATTATCAATGCATCTTGCGCAATGCCTTTCCAAACCCCGAGATCCCCAGTTTCCCTCCAGTACATGTAAGCAAGCGAAGATTTTGTCCCGGCACCATCGGCATGCATTAACAGACAAAATTCTTCATCTCCCGTAAGAAAATCGGGTACAATTTTGCAGAAAGCTTTAGGAAATAAACCTTTATCTACATTTTTAATTGCATTATGAACATCTTCCTTACCTGCTGAAACACCACGGCTGGCATACCTTTTACTGATTTCCTGACTCATGAATATAACTGAATTTAAGCTTCAAAGATAAGGAGTTTAGTTTTGCCCGTGAAAGATTTATAGAAGCAAAAGCGGCAGCCTTGTAAGACTACCGCTTCCACTTCGAAAGTTGGTTAATTAATTCTTATTCCCAGTCTGGCATTGTCGCATTTTCAACAATTTGAGTTCTGGTATCATTTTCCTCGTT
Organism: Autumnicola lenta; assembly: GCF_031846515.1. NCBI lineage: Bacteria > Pseudomonadati > Bacteroidota > Flavobacteriia > Flavobacteriales > Flavobacteriaceae > Autumnicola > Autumnicola lenta. Next base: position 85,298 of record NZ_JAVRHO010000010.1, on the reverse strand, counting down.
ATTTTCATCTATGCTTTTGGTGTAGATGTTTCTTGGTGAGAGTCCGTCATTAGAAGTATTTACAAAAATAACTTTAGCTTCATTAGGTGAAAACCTTGGATCAAGATCATTGGTTCCTTCAGGTTTATTTTGACTAATATTTATAATTTCCCCACTTGAGAAATTATAGATAAACATACGTGTATCCAATTGACGATTAGTACTGCTTTCATATTCTGAAACATCACGGGTAAAAAGCAAGTTACGGTTATCTACAGCCAGATCAATCCCCCCCAGGGCTCCATCTACACCAGAAATAACAGATTGTTTAAATTGTCCATCTGGAGAAATCGTAAAGATCGAACCATTGTATCCGTCAGGATCATTTGTAAGTAGTGCAATTATACTATTATCTTCACTAACGTCTACAGCTGTAATAAATTTACCATTAGAAGTACTGTAAATTTTCTGTGTTCCTCCACCCGTTGCATTTACCCGATAAAGATCTCCAAAATTGGGATACATCAGAGAGGTTCCATCATTAGCCCACGAGAATTCAATCCTTTCAAGATCATATCCATTAACGGGGATATTTGATGTTACCTGGAACTGGTTAGTACCATCCGGGTTCATAGTAAAAAGTTGTGTACGTCCGCCAACTGTTCTAAGAAAAGCAATTTTATTGCTGGCATTATTCCTTCTAGGCCTGAAACTGTTTTTGGCAGAAGAAGTCAGCTGCACCTCATTCTCTCCGTTAGAAGAAAAAATAACATTGTTGCCATTTATATTTTTGATGTATAAATATCTGCCTGAAAGTTGGGAAGTCTGGAAAGCGTAAACAGGACTTAAGACAGGATCATTAACAATATCTGAAACTTTCACCTGCCAAAAGTACTTATAACCGTAATTAAGGTCATTAACAGTATAAGTAGTATCTGTAATATTTGAAAAAGTCCGGACCTCATCATTGACGCTATTTCTCAATTCGAGCTCATACACCAGTTCGTCCCCGTCAGGATCTCCCGAACTCCAAACAAATTGTACCGGAAAAGCTACATCTGTAGCATTGTCTACCGGAGAGGATGGTTGAGGCACCTCCGGGCGGCGATTATTTGCAAATTCCGGCTGAAGTTCAAAAATCACATTTACTTCAGAATTAGGACGGACTGTCGCTCCTTCAAACCGGGTAAGTAGGCCTTCCTTTCTTGCTTCAACAGAATAATCTCCCTCAGAAATATTTTCTAAAACAAATTCTCCGTTTTCATCAGTAAACACAGTAGAAGATGCAGGGTTGGTTGAAATCCTAACGTTATTAATTGGTTCATTACTGCCTTCATTCACTACAGTTCCTGTAATAGAACCATTTCCCAAAGCATCTATAGTATCTTCACTGCAGGCGCCAAACAACAGCAGTACACATAGCGCCGATAAATATTTAATATTTTTCATAGGTTAAGTTTTAATTGTTCTTTGGCTGACTTGATTTTCCCAGATAAAAGTTGATTCCTACTCCAAAATTGAAGAATTGGTCATTTCTTTTCCCATTTATGATATAATCCACTTCATCATCGAATGACAGGTTGTGCTGAGCGAAAAGTTTAAGTCCCAGTTTACTATTCAAGAGATACTCTGCGCCAATTCCATACTGAAACTTCAGATGTATATTTTCCTGATCTTCAGGTATCTCTTCCAATCCCATTATAAATCCCGGACCTCCAAAAATGTAAGGTGATAAATTATCATTTGGCAGGAGCAGATAGCCACCATTAAGATCGAGACCCAGTAATCTCCTGGAAAACGCATTTTCATTCTTTAACTGGAAACCACTTGCACCAATGTTTAGGAATAGAGATTTTGATATTCCGGTTGTATAGTCAATTCTCACGTGAGCGCCAGCTTCTTCTCCTGAATAATCTCCACGCATAAGCGCTGTACCAAGCGCCACTCCAAAAGAATTATTATAATTCCTTTGAATAAATTTTCTATTATATAAGCCGGTAAGGTCTGCATCATTTTTTTCTGCCTCGTAATCGCTTATTAACTGAGCTGAAGCTTCTTCTTCCTCCTTTGTATTCCAAAGATCATCCTGCAACCCTTCAATTATAAGCCCCTCTACGGCTTTTTCTATAGCTTCTTTTACAGCCAATTGAACAGGCTCATTCCTGGTAAAACCGGTTTCCACCTCCAGTAAACGTTGAAAATTTACATATTTATATAAACTAACATCTAAAGCCTGTGAAAGAATAGTCTTGGATATGTAAATGTTCTTAAGAATTTTCCCACTGGAAGTAGAAATTGCCCTCAGATAAATTGTAATCCTGTCCTGACGATACTGTGTACTACCTCCCACACCAAAATAACGGGCTCCCATCCCTCCGGTAATAATGTTAGTATCATAAGAAACTATACCACCTTCCAGAAGAATACCAGCATATAATAACGGCGGAACCTGCGGCTGATCGGTATTGGATCCCTGATACTCCTGCCTTGTTGATCTTATTATGTTTCGCTCATTTAATAAATTGCCGATATTTTCCCGTTCTATTGGCGTAAACCATCGGGAATCTTCAAGTGCTTTTATGAGAATAGAGGTAGCGCCTTGAGTAACTGCTGTACTAAAAGTACTCCCCACTTCTGAAGTTTTATACTGTCCGGTTAAGTCTCTGAAGTTGTAGACTCCAACTACTACAGGTTCTTCCGGCAGGGGCAGTGTTTTTAATCGCGCGGTTACTTTGGATGTTTCGCCAATCCTGGCTTCTGCAACATCAACCGGCTGATTGAAATAAGTTCCACAGGATATAGTCACAGATGTTAGCAGGACTACACCTAGAATTTTGTAACAGTTCATAAATAAGTAGGTTTATGATTAATTTGGGATCACGATTTGGGTCTGTTCTCCTGTGTTTGTATCTAAAATATTAATAACCAGTCCTTCGTCAGAAGGATAAATATCCACGGCAAGACTACCAAAAGAATAAGTTCCCGGATTTAAGCCGTCTTGTCCAAACTGCCTTGTAAAAGCGCTCCTGGAGACCTGCCCTAATAATTGAGAATTAAGACTTGATGTAAATCTTTCAAGTTCAGTTTGTTGCTGCCGTCCTGTAGTTGCAGCAGGATCTTTAAAAGAATTTTGCGCCTGTGCAGATGCCAATAACCATTGTGAATTATAGGGATTTCCACCAAAAGCAGGGTTTTCGGGAGTATAAACCAGCTGCTGGGATTGCATGGAATAGCCGGCCATAGAAATAAAAAAAATAAGTAAAAGGTTCTTCATAGGTTAAATTTTACTTGGGTTAATATCGCGTGAGGCTTTCGTTCCTGTTTTTTAAGTATTCGAAGTGGCGGTTCACTTGTTTTAAAGCCTGGTCTGCCTGATCTTTTAAGTAGTCTAGTTTTGGCCTTGCAAAAAACTGATAAACGAGTTTGTTGTCTATTTTGACCATTATTCTTGTAGTCCTACCAAAACTGATCATTTCATCAATTTCAATTATTTTATTTCCCTGATTTGGACTTAAACTGTACTTCTGATAGAAAAAATCGTAGAAATCTTTCCCTGGTTTGGTCTTGGTCTTTTCAGTAACCATGCCCGTCAGTTCTATACCTTCATTAGGTTTTTGATAGGATTTTCTTTCTTCAGCTTTTTTCTCTTCTGAAGAACCATAAACTCTTCTATCTGTTCCCAATAATTTATCATCCTCATCATAAATAAGTAAAAGAATTATTGTTTTTCCACTGGGATCAACAGAAACAGAGGTCTGGGAAAGGTTCTTTGTTTCAAACGGCTCTAAAATAAAACGTCCCGACTGGGAATTTTTAGAAGAATTGTTACTGTTGCCACTGGAAGTAATGACGGATAATTCGTACCTAAGACTAAAGTTGCCTTCCGTTTTATTTGTTGCCGTACCAATAATCTCAAGAATATCATCCTTTGCATCGTTAGTTTTTATGGCTGCTTCTACTTCTGAATTAAAGTTTTGAGAAGAAACCAGAAGAGAAAAAAATAAAAGAATTAGAAAAAGAAACCAACGCCCAATATATTTTATAAATTCACTTTTCATATAAAACTTCTTAGGTAAAAAAACCTGTAGAAAAATACCGGTATTCATTTAAATTATTTTCTAAATAAATTAGTTGAAATTCCTAACAATTATTGAATTAGCATCGCCTGTCATTTGAAACATCAACTTACTACCAATTGAGTTGACACCATAACTCTCAAAGTTAAGGTTATTTCCATTTTGTCTAACGTTTATTGGAACGTCTAGGTTAGGATCACTTGCTAAATTCAAAACAAAATTGCTGTTACCGTTTTGAGTGACCGTTCCTTCCATACTTCTTACATGAGCCTCTAAATGTATAGTGTTATAGCTTCCCTCCTGATTTAGATTCAGGTTACTATCTTCCGCTGTCATGTTAACGTAGGATGAATTCCCTTCTCCAACTTGTGCAATATATATATTATTAGAAACAAAAGGTGATATTATTTTTTCTGCGTGTACCTGGATTTCACGAATTATTTTCGAGTTTCTTTTATCAGCCGAGCTAATGTCATCTACTACAATATCTTGCCCTAAGGAGGAAAGGCAGTTTATTATAATAAAAACACCTGAAAATAAAAGCCTTAGTTTCATGATTTTACTTTGGTAAGAAAGGGGCAGTCATACATTAACTGCCCCATTAAATTGTTTAAGACTTATTTTTAGAGTTCTATTGTTGAATTACAAAAGCTTTATGGCTGTCTCCACTCTGGTCTATAACAGAGTGCTGCCAGTCATTTGATTGAGTTGTTTCAGCAAGATTGTTATTCCCATTAAGCTGGTTGTGATGAGCATAGCCGTAGTTACCATTTTGTGTAATAGTAGATAGGTTACCTCCAATAGCAGTATAAGGATCAGCTCCTTGTACAGCAGAAGCGGAGTTAAAGTCTCCTGTTTGGTACTGATATGAATCATTCCCACTTCTTTGTTGACTTGCATAGGCATCATTACCTTGTCCTGTTTGTTCTTGACGAGAAAAATTGTCTTCCATATATTGAGACACAAACGCCTCGTTATATGCTCCTCCATCACCAACCTGTACTACTTCCGCTACATTAAAACGGGCAGTAACGGCACCGGTTGGCCTTTGAAATACACGAGCACGACTATATGTCCCAGACTGCTCTACGTTGGAGGTGTTGTCATCTCCAATTTGCGTCACTTCCGCATCATTATTTCTAAAGGTATTAGATCCGCTCTGGGTAAGAATACTATTATTCCTGTCCCCTGTCTGCCGTAATTTGAAATAATTACCTTCTCCGCTTTGCGTTGCATCAGAGCGGTTATGATCACCAACTTGTGTAACCATTGCGTAATGGTCTAGTCCGCTTTGAGTAAGAAAACTTTCATTGTTACTTTCCGCAATTTCTGTTGCTGCTTTCAACCCTGCTGCTGGTGGCGTTTGAGCAAACCCAATTGCTCCAATCATTAGCGCTGCTGCGCTTAAAACTACTTTTTTCATAATTTGAAATATTTAATGGTTAATTTAATTGATTACAATTTCAAAAATGGGGCGGAGTAATTTTAAACGAACCGAAATTAGGGGTTCTGATTCGAAAAACATCCTTAGGGGTGGATGATGACCAAGAAGTAGTGGGGATTCTTAATCACAAGGCTAAACTAAGCAAAAGCTTCTTTGCCCAAAACTATTTTCGATGTAGGACAAAATTAATTGTTAAAATACTAAGGTAATTTTAGAAATCCCTTATAAAATATAGGATGTCGATAAAGCTTTTAGAGTAAACATCTAACTTTTTAAGGTTATTTCCTACAAAAAAGAAGATTTTTCGTACGTAATCCCACAAATCAGCTCAATTAATTTCCAAAGGTAACGTTTAAGACGAACCTCTACTATATTACCCCAGAAATTGATGAAGTATAAGCCTTATAACCAGCTTAAACTCATTCCATTCCTAAAGAACTTAAGCAACATCACTTCTGTAAAATCTGGAAGAAAATCCTGAATTTTAAAGGCTATAACGAGTAGCAGAAATTATTTACTATTATCAGCAAACCTAACTTTCTAAAACAAGAAAGCCACGGAGCAAATTGCTCCGTGGCTTGTATAAATTTTATGTAAATCAAATTATCTTGTAAACAACAACTCTCTGTACTTCGTTAATGGCCATAATTCGTCATCCACCAATAGTTCAAGCTTATCACAGTGATATCTGATCTCATCAAAGTAAGGTCTAACGTCATCACAATAAGAATGTGCTTTTTCCTCAGCATCTTCCATTTTGTTAGCTACTTTACGGGCTTCTATCATTTCCCCTACTTTGCTGTTAATAGCAGCAATGTGAGTAGAAATACTTTCAATAATACCCAATTGCTCAGACGCATATTTCTTGTAATGTTCTTCGTAAATTTCTTTTATTCCCCTCACGTTCTTAATAAGAACGTTTTGGTAGCGTATTGCTGTCGGGATAATGTGATTTCTGGCAATATCTCCAAGAATCCTTCCCTCAATCTGAATACGCATTGCATATTCTTCAAGTTCAATCTCGTGGCGGGCTTCAACTTCCACCCTGTTCATTACCTTAAGATCCTCGTAAAGCTTGATAGTTTTTTCTGCAATCTGAACTTTAAGCGCCTGTGGTGTCTTTTTGTTATTACTTAAACCTCGCTTTTCTGCCTCTTTCTCCCATGCGTCGCTATAACCGTCTCCTTCAAAACGAATTTTTTTGGATTCCTTGATATATTCACGAAGAACATTAAAGATGGCATCATCTTTTTTCATTTTCTCATCCTTGATAAGCTTATCAACTTCAGTTTTAAAGTCGATTAGCTGCTTAGCCATAATACTATTCAAAACCGTCATTGGATTTGCACAGTTAGCCAAAGACCCTACAGCTCTAAACTCAAATTTATTTCCTGTAAAGGCAAAAGGAGAAGTCCTGTTCCTGTCTGTATTGTCAAGTAAAATTTCAGGAATTTTACCTACTACGTTTAATTTAAGTTCGGTTTTTTCCTGAGGAGATAACTTCCCGTCAGTTACTTTTTCAAGTTCATCAAGAACCGCTGTAAGTTGAGAACCAATAAATGCTGAAATGATCGCAGGAGGAGCTTCGTTAGCACCCAGTCTATGGTCATTTGATGCACTTGCAATCGCAGCTCTCAGCAACTCTTCATTATCATGTACTGCTTTAATAGTATTGATGAAGAAAGTAAGGAATTGAAGGTTCTTCATTGGCGTACTTCCGGGAGCCAAAAGATTTGTTCCGGTATCAGTACTTAAAGACCAGTTATTATGCTTACCACTTCCATTAATTCCTGCAAAAGGCTTTTCATGCATCACTACTTTAAAGTTGTGACGCTCTGCTACTTTACCCATAACATCCATGATAAGAGAGTTATGATCTACCGCAAGGTTAGCCTCTTCAAAAATAGGAGCAAGCTCGAACTGATTTGGAGCAACCTCATTATGCCTTGTCTTCACCGGAATCCCCAGCTTCATGCACTCGATTTCCAAATCCATAATATAAGCCAATACTCTGGAAGGGATAGAACCAAAATAATGGTCATCCAATTGCTGACCTTTTGCCGGAGCATGTCCAAGTAATGTTCTTCCTGCCAATTGAAGGTCAGGACGTGTAGCAGCTAAAGCAGAATCAATAAGAAAGTATTCCTGCTCCCATCCAAGGGTTGCGTTTACTTTAGTTACGTTTTTATCAAAATATTTTACTACTGAAGTTGCAGCCTGATCTACAGCCTGCAAAGCCCTTAGTAAAGGAGTCTTATAATCTAAAGCTTCTCCTGTATAGGAAACAAACACTGTAGGAATACTTAGGGTAGTTCCCCAGATAAAAGCCGGAGAAGTTGGATCCCATGCGGTATATCCTCTTGCTTCAAAGGTATTTCTAATTCCACCGTTTGGAAAACTGGAAGCATCAGGCTCCTGCTGTACAAGCGCTCCACCACCAAATTTCTCTATTGCCGATCCATCTCCGGTAGTTTCAAAAAAAGCATCATGCTTTTCTGCAGTAGATCCTGTTAGAGGCTGGAACCAGTGAGTGTAATGGGTAGCACCTTTACTAATTGCCCATTCTTTCATTCCGGAAGCAATATGATCTGCTACTGAACGATCTATTTTAGAACCGTCTTTTATAGCATCAGTCACACTTTTGTGAGCTTCTTTGGTAAGGAACTGCTTCATGGTTGTCAGGTCGAAAACATTGCTTCCAAAAATTTCTGACCTTCTACCAGGTTCTTCAATTTTAACCGTAGTACGGTTAAATGTTTGTTTTAAAGCTTCAAATCTTAAGGTTGACATATTATTTTGGTTTGAAAATTTCTAAATTCGATCGCCAAATTTATTAATTTTTATTCAAACCCCCCTTAAAATCAGTGACCATTTAAAAAAAATTATGTATTCTTCATTATGACCCCTGAATATTAACCTAAAAATGCAATACTCACAAAAATCGAATAACTTACAAATAATATTACACCTTTATATCTTCCCAGTTGAAACTTTTTTGGTAAAAAAGCCAACGGAATAAGCACAAAAGCCACTCCTATCATCCAGAAAATGTCATTGTTAAGAATTGCTTCAGATTTTAAATATATGGGCTGAATTAAAGCGGTAAGCCCTAATACCGAAGCTATATTAAAGATATTTGAACCTATTAAGTTACCCAGGGAAAGTGCTTTTTCCTTCCGAAGGGCAGCTATGACCGAAGCAGCCAATTCCGGAATACTGGTCCCTACAGATATCATGGTGACAGAGATCACCCTTTCACTTATCCCCATTGTTGTCGCCAGATCCACCGCGCCTTCCACCAATAACTCTGAACCTCCCCAAAGCGACACACCGCCAATAATCAACCACAGGATCATTTTAAAGTTAGAAACGGCTTTTAAAGACTCGTCTACTTCTTCTATTGCTATGCCCGTTCTCTTACGAGATCGGGTTATAAGTGCAATAAGATATATTACCAGGGCTATCAACAGGCAAAAGCCTTCTAATCTTGAAATATTCCCCCCACTCTTCAGAAGAAAATATAAGGCAATTGAAAAAATCATCATTACAGGCCAGTTGAAACTGTAAAAGTCACGGTCAATCGCAAGAGGTGTTATGATTGCCGTTATTCCTAATACAAGGCCGATATTTGCAATATTTGAGCCTATTACATTTCCTAGTGATATATCTGAAAAACCATCGAGTGCGGCCTGCAAGCTCACCAGCAACTCTGGAGCTGAAGTTGCAAAAGAGACTACTGTGAGACCAATTACCATTTTAGAAAGATTCAGTTTAAAGGATAGGGCGACAGAAGATCGCACGAGGAATTCTCCTCCTACTACCAGAAGAACCAGGCCTAAAAGAATGAAGATTATACTCATTAGTTTTTTTTGCGAAGATAATAGAATCTTTCAAGGTTTATAGTAAACCTCAATTCCATCGAAAACATAAACTCTCTCAGCCGTATCTTACAAAATGATTACCGGTTTCTTCATAATGTTCAGATCAACCTACCCTCCATTTATAAATCGGATTTCCAAAAGTGAAATAATAACTATATTTATAGTTTTAAAACTATTTTTTTCGTTACTTTGAAAAATCGCCAAAAGTTCGATTATTAAATCATTCATTCCATGGAAAAACTAACCAATAAAGAAGAAGAGATCATGCGGATCTTGTGGACGCTGGAAAAAGCATTTGTAAAGGAAATTATTCCTGAAATTAAAGATCAAAAGCTCCATTATAATACCGTTTCTACCATAGTAAGAAATCTTGAAGAGAAAGGTTATGTTTCACATAATACTTTTGGTAATACTCATCAATATTTTCCTGTGCTCTCCAGAGAATCCTATCGCAAACAATTTATGAACCTGGCAACCAAGAAGTTTTTTGATAATTCTTATAAAAGCGTCGTTTCCTTTTTTGCCAAAGAAGAAAAAATTAGCGCCGAAGAATTAAGAGAAATATTGGAGATCATTGAGAAAAAGGAAAAATGATGGAAACAACTATAATATATCTTCTCAAAAGTGCAGGCCTGCTGGCAATTTTCTTTTTATTCTATCAATTACTACTAAAAAAAGATACATCCTTTAGCCTGAACAGGAAATTTTTAGTCGGAGGAATCTTTGCTTCATTTATACTTCCGGCCATTTATTTCACCCGAAAAGTACTTATCGAAGCGCCTGTAATTAATGCTGAATTTTCTCCGGAAATGTTTCCCAGCACGTCTCTTGTACAGGAAGCAGAAATAAACTGGTGGAACTTAGCCGGGATAACCTATTTAGTGGGTGCCGGATTACTGCTCTGTCAATTCGCATTCAGGTTGTTCTCTATTCTGAAGTTGATAAAAACTCATCATTCTGAAAAAGCTGAAGGTTTTAAATTTATCAAAATCAATCGCATTACAGGACCATTTTCTTTTTTCCATTATATCATTTACAATCCCGCATCACATTCTCAACGTGATTTAGAGCTTATTTTACAGCATGAAAAAGTGCATGCTGCACAGCTACATTCATTAGATATTATCCTCGCCAACCTAACTACCGCAATTCTCTGGTTTAATCCCTTTAGCTGGTGGTATAAAAAAACTATAGAACAAAACCTGGAATTTCTTGCAGACCGGGAAACAATCACTGCTGCAGGATCGAGAAAAGCTTACCAGCGTGCGTTGGTAAAAGTTTCGGTTCCTGAATTTCAGCCTGCTTTAACTAACCATTTTTATCAATCATTCATCAAAAAACGAATAGTTATGCTCAACAAAAAACAAAACAACAAGCCGAAAATGTGGAAAATTAGCCTCGTACTTCCAGCCCTGATGCTCTTTATGTTTTTCTTCAATGTAAAAACAGAGGCCCAAATTTTACAAAAAGAAGAGATTTCTTCAGAAAAATCAAGTGAGACCCAAACTTTAGATTCCTCTCAAAACGAGGAAAATGAAGAAGATCCACTTTACGTGTTAAATGGTGTGCCTTCAAAAAAGGCAATTATTGATACTATTCATCCTGAGAATATCCAAAAAGTAAACGTATTAAAAGGTGCAAAGGCTACTGCACTGTATGGTTCTTCAGGTAGACAGGGCGCCGTTTTAATCAGCACAAAAGCTTCGGAATCATATATTGAATCACAGAATAACAATCCTGAAAACGTAGTAAAAATCAGGAAGATTTCAGGAACTATAAATCAGGATGCGAAGCTTATCATTGTTAACGGTAAAATAAAGGAAGACGATTTTAACCTCGATTCTATAGATCCTGAAACTATTGAGCGCATTGAAGTGGTAAAAGGAGAAAAGGCAATTTCCGGCTACGGAGAGAAAGCCAAAAACGGTGTTATCAATGTGGTTCTTAAAGATTCTGAGAGAAATCCTTCTTCCGAGGCAAAAACTATTAAGAGAAGAAAGCAGAAAAATAGTACTATTTATGGTACAGGTAAGAAAACTGCAGATAATACAAGCAACCAGCAGGAGGAAAAACCGCTAGTAATACTGGATGGAAAAGTTATGCCGCAGAGCTACGACTTTAATGATGTAGAACCTTCGGAAATCGTCTCAATAAACGTCCTTAAAGGAGCAACGGCAACAGAAAAATATGGTGAAAAAGCTAAAAACGGAGTGATAGAAATTTTCACGAAAACCAATAATGAGAATAACTCTTCTGGCATAAATTCTGAATCGTTTTCCATTACCTCGGAATCTACTTCTAACGATCTTGCACAAATAGAAGCATATCTAAAAAAGGAAAAAGACCTGAAAACGAAATTTTCTAAAATCCGAAGGAACAAAGAAGGCCTCATCACTTCAATTAAAATAGAAGTTTCAGGAAAAGGGAGTACCGTAAATGGCTCCTACAGTAGTACAAATGGTATTCCTGATGTTCAAATAAGCTGGAATGACAAGGGTAGCATTTCCATTAATTCAAAAGACTGAGATTCTGAAGGAAAAATAAAATTATTGACATCATGCAAAAAGCCATCGTTACTGATGGCTTTTTTGTTCTGCAATACCAATAAACAGATAGGCCAAGCATTTATAATTTAATATCTTTGGGAAAAGGATACATTATCATGAAGAAAACTTTTTTTAAAGCCCTCGCAAAAGCAAACAAGAAGATCTTCCCCAGCTACTCCCAGCAACAACTGGACCTTCAGAAAGCCACCAATGTCCAAAAGGCAATTATCGGCTGGAAGCTTTGGGTAACAAAAAATTCTCTGGATTAATTTCTTCTGTGAGTGCGGTATTTCTCTACCTGACTGCGCGTAATTTGAATTCTGGAAAACTTCTTTTCCTGTGGAAACATTTCTATCATCACATTGGCAAATCAGCAAATCTATTAAGTCCGCACTTCGTCAAGCTTAGTGTGACTCTGAAGACATTTCACGTTTTCAACAGTCGTCCTGAGCCCTCGTCGTCTCGACTGCGCTCGACGTGACAACTCAGTACTGGATAAGCGACTCAACTGGGAAACCGGCAATCTTATTTCTTCCGTTTAAAAAGCTCAGTTCTATAAGGAAATTGCACTGTACCACCTTTCCTCCCAGCCTTTCGACTAAATTGCAGGCCGCGCGAGCCGTTCCTCCGGTGGCGAGAACATCATCGTGAACAAGCACATTCTGCCCTTTCGAAATTGCATCTTTATGAATTTCTAACACATCAATCCCGTATTCCAGATCGTAATTTTCTTCTAAAGTTTCTGCAGGTAATTTTCCTTTTTTCCTTACCGGAACAAAACCCGCATTCAGTTTTTGAGCGAGTAAAGCCGCAAAGAAGAATCCGCGGGATTCAATTCCAACCACAATATCAATATCCTGACTTTTAAGCCTTTCAACAAACAAATTGACCGCATGATCCATGGCTTTTGGATCCTGTAGCATCGGAGTAATATCTTTATATGAAATTCCCTCCTTCGGGAAATCCCATAAAAAACTGACTATGCATTTGCATTTTTTACTCACTCATTTTCTCCGCTTTCTCCTCAAGTTTATTCACCTGGGTAGGATAAGGGTTTTCCTTTAAAGTCTTTGCAAGGTGTACCATATTATGCGCCATGAGAAGGATCATATTATTTGTAAATTCATGTTTATCCCCTTCGGCTTCTATATAAGAAGGTCCGGGACCGGCTTCCCCAACGTAATATGTAAAAGCATTCACAGGAACTGTAAATCCGTGTTCAGAAAGATCGAATAGCATGCTGGAAATTGCCTTTTTCGCACCATCTTCGTTTCCATCTATCATTACGCCGGCTACTTTATTATAGGTAGGATATTGGCCATTTTCGTCATTGCCTTCAGACATTATGCCGTCAAAGCGTTCTGCGACCATTTTAGCAACAGAGCCCCGATCCCCTCGCCAAATTGGTGTTGCCAGAATAAGCATGTCTGCTTTTTTCACTTTTTCAAGAATTGAAGGCCACGCATCTCCTTCACCCTCGTCGGAAGTCACCCCGAAATGCACGTCATGGTCTACCACCCTCACAATTTCAGAGATTACGCCAAGTTCTGTGAAAATTTTTTCAGCATTTTTAATAAATGCTTCGGTATTTGAAGTTTCCGGTGATTTTTTAAGGGTGCAATTAAGAAATAGAGCTTTTAGTGCCATTTTTGATTTTTTTTTAAATTATACTTAGCTGAACTTATTTAATTCTAATTATAAAAGCAGTTAATAAGAGGTTAAAGAAGCCTATAAAAACGTTCATTCAGCATACTTTATTAGATTTTTAAGGAATGTGGAACAAAAAACGGATCCACAATCTGAATTTTCAATTCTGAAAATTGTCGTTTAAGAATAAAGATTCCATAAAAAAGAGGCTGCACAAAAATGACAATTTTCGACCTACTGAAATTTCAGTATCAGATTTTCACTTTTGAACAGCCCCTGGATTTTTCTTCAGAAAAGTTTATTCATTTTTTCGTTGCTTATTTTTATCTTCTTCAAATTTATCGTGCCGCTTCGCATCTTCTTTTCTTTGTTCATCGCGGTTGGCATTCTTCCATTCCGGATTTTTCTTCGCATCTTTTTCGTCCTGAAATTCTCTTCTATCTGATTCTTTATTACTCATAATACATTCTTTTTGTTCTGTTGTTATTCCTTTCTCCTAAATATAATGAATTCGAAAAAGTTCAAATAGCTGATTAAAAGTATTTTAACAGGGATTTATAATGTATCATAAAAAGCAAAAGAGTTTTCGAGATCAGTTTCTTCGAAAGCTAATTGCTCCACAGGGGGTCGATGAAAATTATTTTTCATGAAGATGTAATTGCTGACCTAAAAATCCGACTATCTGCTCATCATAAAGAATGCCAGCTTGAAGCCTAAGCATGACCCTACTCATGCTTAAGCTACAAATAAGCTGGCATTCGAATTTTCTTCAGGATTTCGCTTTTTTCTTTGTCTAATTCATTAGTAAGTCCGTGGATATACATTCCATTACTTCTTTTTAAAAACCTTCAGGAGCAATGGATGTAATTCTAAAGTTCGAAAACTCCTTCTTCCATTACAAATAAAAGACGAGGTAACGCCAAAACAAGTCGTCGATAAATAAGCTGATCGTATTAGCAGGATTGACTTCCGAAGAAATTCCGAAGAAAAAATGTTTTAAAGCCGACCTTCAATAACAGCAATTTTCGGGCTTGAGAAAAAAACATGGCCTGATGATGGGAAATCATTATTTAAGGTATTTTTAAAAGGATATTCTATATAACGCGGCTGAATAATCCTTAATTTTGCCGAATAATTCCAGCCTACTTCATGAACAAAAATTTAAAATACGGACTCCTTCTGGGTTTCCCTTCCTTAGCTTATTTTGTTTACCGCAATTACCCAAAATTGAATATTCTCACCGGTTTTGCTGCCAAAAATGTATGTTCCTGCACATTTGAAGCAGGAAGAGAGCTCAAATCCATAGAAGCCGGGGATAATAATTTCCTTCCGGTTTTTTACGCTAAAAATGAGATAGATTTTGAGGCAAAATCGGTTTCCTCGACTATTTTCGGATTAAAAAAGAGAACTTCGGTTTACAGAGAAGGTATTGGCAGCATTCTTTTACCTGAAAACACTTCTGAAGCTGTTCCAAAGCTTCCCGTTCCTAACCGCCAGATTTTTAATTTGGACTTACCTTATCCTTTTGGACAGCGGCAACCTGAAAATGCCAATTTTCGGACTGTAAACCGCGAAGCGCTGAGGCTTGCTGTGGAAAATGCCTTTGATGCCGAAGACAAAAATTACCAGAAAACAAGGGCTGTATTAGTGCTTCATAAAAATAAGCTTATTGAAGAAAAATATGCGCCAGGGTTTTCATCAAATACAAAATTTCTGGGTTGGTCCATGACAAAAAGTGTTACAAGTGCGATTTTGGGGATACTTGAGAAAAAAGGGAAAATTTCGCTCTCCCAGGATCATCTTTTTAAAGAGTGGGAAGATGACGAACGTTCTAAAATCACTCTGAACAATTTACTGCAAATGAACAGCGGCCTGGAATGGGAGGAAGATTATACCAAAATTTCTGATGTTACAAAAATGCTCTTTATAGAAGGGGACATGCCCGGCGTACAGATAAAAAAACCTCTAAAAGGTGAACCTGATAACAGCTGGAACTATTCCTCTGGAACTACAAATTTGTTATCACGTTTTATTCGGGATCAATTTTCCACACACCAGGAATACATGGATTTTTGGTATAGCGAACTTATCGACAAAATCGGGATGCACTCCATGATCATAGAGCCAGATTTAAACGGGAGTTACATCGGCTCTTCCTATGGCTGGGCAACTGCAAGGGATTGGGCAAAATTCGGTCTGTTATATCTTAATAATGGAAACTGGAACGGAGAACAGATTTTAAATGGATCCTGGGTAGATTATACCTCAAAGCCTACAAATGGTTCTAATGGTGAATACGGCGCACATTTTTGGTTAAATGCTGAAGCTAAATATCCCGATGTGCCGAAGGATATGTTTTCCTGCAATGGTTTCCAGGGTCAGTATATTTTTATAATTCCTTCAAAAGAGCTTGTAGTGGTTCGCTTTGGCCTTACGGAGTCCCCTGAATTTGATATTAATAATTTCCTAAAGGAGATATTAGAAGCTTTTTAGTGGCTAGTGGATTAATATTGTAACAGGTATTAAAAATAGCAGAAACAGTAGATTATAAATAATAAAAGCAGGAAATGCCCCCAACATTACCTGCTTTATTATTAAAGAAGAAGAAGAATTACCCCTAAGACTTCTTCTAATATATGCGAAATGTAGATGATAATAAGTGTTTACGAAATACCTAAAAAGTGGTATTTTTTTATGAATTAAAGTTTTAATAACCAGTTTTTAAACCTATTGCTTTTTATTCTGCTTTTTCCAGATCCCGATAATTCCCTTTACGATCAACAAGACCAGAAAACCAACTATGAGACCGATTAAGAACTCCACAATTATGCCTGGCCAACTCTCAAGAACATTGTGCAGGAAATGAAGGTTGTGCACAAAAATACCTCCTGAAACCAATAGTAAAGCTATGGTCCCAATAATTGAAAGTCCTATAATTACTTTAGGCAGAGCATTAATAAGTAGCCTTCCAATTTTATCTGAAATGCTGTTTTCCTTTTTGTTTAAGTCAATGAGCCTGGCACCAAACTCATCCATCCTCACGATTAATGCAACAATCCCATATACTCCAACGGTGGCTACGAGGGCAATTAGGGAAACTACAATAATCTGGTTAAGTAGTGCTTCATTTTCAACGGCACCAAGGGCAATAATTACAATCTCTACGGAAAGTATAAAATCTGTAAGGATGGCCGACTTTATTTTTTCTTTTTCCCTGCTTAGAACTTCTTCTTCGGAAAGTTTTTCAAGCTTGGGAGTCTCTTGTTTGTGGGAATGAGGAAAAAGAAATTCATATATTTTTTCTGCACCTTCGTAGGCAAGGTAAAGTCCGCCAATTATTAAAATAACTGTAATAACTGAAGGTACAAAGGCACTAAGCAGAAATGCCAGAGGGAGAATAATTAACTTATTCAAAAGCGAGCCTTTAGTGATAGCCCAAATCACCGGCAATTCCCTGGAAGACATAAATCCGGATGCTTTCTCTGCATTTACGGCTAAATCGTCCCCTAATAATCCTGCTGTTTTCTTACCGGCGACTTTTCCCATCACCGCTACGTCATCCATTAAAGTTGCTATATCATCGAGCAGTGCAAAAAATCCTGAAGCCATAATTGATCTATTATTTGAAGGGCAAGATAAGCGTATTTAATAAATTGAAATTCATGAATTGCAGAAATAATCTTTTCGTTCAGAAATTCAATGTCGTAACAAATGCTTTATTTTAAGACAAGCTTCTGACTATTGCACTCGGCTTCTTTTGATAACCATGCTGATCAAAAGATTGACCTTCGAACTGATACAAAAACCTAAAAAGTGTACTGAAAGCCCAGCAAATAATGTTCATCTGAATTGCTAAAAGTGAGCTGCATATTCTCTTCTTCACGAGGATTGGTAAAAATCCAGGTGCTACCTATACCCGCAACAGCCCCTGCCAGTACATCCCAGCCACCATGCCTGGTTGCATGAATTCGTCTAAAACTGGCATAACCTGCAAGAACATAGGCTGGAAGACTGTATTTGAAGCCGTATCTACGTTGAAAAAATGATGCAGCCTGAAAAGCTACAGAAGTATGTCCTGAAGGGAATGCATAGTCGCCGCCTTGCAAAGGGCGCTGCTTATTAATCAGGATTTTGGCTGCACCGGTCACAGCAAGATTTAGAGCAAAGCTTTTGGTGAACTGCCAGGTTCCCTTGTAATCTTCAACAATAAGGGTCGTGGCAGCTGCTGATATGGGTAACAAGAATACAGTTGCATCACCGGAATTTTCTATAAAAGAATCATCAGGGTTAAAGAACTGGCTGTGGCCTTCTGTAGGAGATAAGAAGAAGATAAAAAACAGGCATATCAAAAAGTTTTGCCGCAGCTGTAACCACCAGATTATCGAATCAAAGGTGTACCCCGTTATTCTATTTGTATTTATTGAAACAGGTGTATTAGAAGTTGGAAAAAATTTTGTTTTAAATCAAAATCATTAGTGTCCATTAAAAACTTTTAAATGTTCTTTGAAATTACTGATAATCTACACGTTACAAGCTTCATTTGGGCGTGACGATTTGAATTGATTAGGTTTAGCCTCTAAAAATCGGCTAACATGAATCAAGGAAAATATGTTTTCTCACAATTGACGGGATATTTACCCCAACGGGTTTTCGATGGGTTTGTGAAAAATTATAATGGAAACAAGTATGTGAAACATTTCACTTGCTGGAACCAATTGCTTTGTATGTTATTCGGTCAACTTACTAATCGGGAAAGCCTTCGAGACCTAATAGTTGCTTTAGATGCACATAGTGGAAAATCCTATCACCTTGGATTGGGAAAAAGTGTTACCAGAAGTAACCTTGCAAAAGCCAATGAAGTTCGCAGCTCAAAAATTTTTGAAGATTTTGCTTATCATTTGATTTCCATTGCAAGGGAATTACATTCTTCTGACGATTTTAAAATCAAAGGAAACATTTACGCCTTCGATTCCTCCACCATAGATCTTTGTTTAAATGTCTTTTGGTGGGCGAAATTTCGAAAGGCAAAAGGCGGGATCAAACTTCACACCTTATATGATACTAATACACAAATACCAGCCTTTCTGCATATTACCGCTGCCAACGTCCATGACGTAAAGGCAATGGATGAATTGGTTTATGAAGTAGGTGCTCACTATATATTTGATCGGGCTTACCTTGATTTTACTCGGCTGTACAAAATAGAACGTTGTTCCGCTTACTTTGTAATTCGTGCAAAGTCAAATACAAAATTCAAGCGGATGTACTCTAACAAAGTTGATAAGCTTACTGGGGTTCGATGTGATCAAATTGGAAAAATAAGCGGTTTTTATACTTCCAAGGATTACCCCGCAAAACTTCGTAGGGTGAAATATTATGATAATGAGTCGAACAGAACTTTTGTCTTCTTGACCAACAACATGAACATTTCTGCGGCCAATGTTGCCCTACTGTACAAAAACAGATGGCAGGTCGAGCTATTTTTCAAATGGATCAAACAACACCTGAAAATAAAATCATTTTGGGGAACATCTGAAAATGCCGTAAGAATTCAGATTTATTGCGCGATATGTGCTTATTGTTTGGTTTCAATTGTAGCTGATAAACTGAAATTAAAACGCTCCACCTTCGAAATATTACAGATCCTAGGCATCTCATTATTAGATAAGACCCCTGTAAATGAGCTTTTTATAAATATAGATAACAGTAATGTCAAAGAACTTAATTATAACCAGCTGTCCCTCAGTCTATTTTAACTGGATAGTTATGAATCAAAATACAGGTTGAAGAAATTCTTTTAAAAAATCTTAATAAGCTTTAACCCTGTTTAACAAATTTTCACCTGAAGATGGCATCAAATTCAGTATAGGTGACACTATCATCCACAGAGATTTCCAGAGGCGACTTTGAATTTGTTCTTCTAAAAGAAGAAGAACAATAATAAAGAAATGATAACTCCAGGTTGAAAAAACCAGTTGAACCTCATTTTTCCCATTATACTACTAATAAAGACGTAAATTGCTTACCTCATAAAAATATATACAAATGGCTAAAACAAGAATTGCGGTAAACAACAATGGATCCCTCGTTGTCGCGGGAGATATTGAAATAGTAGATAAAAACGGAAATCTTTATGACCTTGGTGGCCGCGAACAGGTGACACTATGCCGCTGCGGATTATCTAGTAACAAACCTTTTTGCGACGGATCTCACAGGAATCATTTTGAACATGAAGCTATAGCTTTTGATCTACCTCCAAAGAAGGTATAAAGCGGAAGAAGTGATCTGGAAAATTGAATTTTATATTTTTTGTCTTTACTTGTAATAAAATTTCTAATCTTCTTTTAACCTTGAAGAAAAAGGCATACGTAAAACGTGATAATTATTTGATCATAAATACCCTTTTTGGATCTATTCAAAAAAGAATTAAAAATGTGTTTGAAGTTCGCACAATTATCATCTTTTAAATTGACAACTTGAGATGAAGTTTAAACAACTATACAAGTTCAATTATAGATGCTCTTTTCAAGAAGCTAGCATTGCTAACTTTTTGATTTCAAGGTAACCGAATTGCTAAAATTTTAAATCGAATCAAATTAAATGAATGCCCAAAACCTAAAAAAACCACGCTAATCCTAAGATTTGCGTGGTTTTGGTGCTAATTGACATTAGCTTTAGTGACCTTGCCAGGATTCAAACCTGGAACCTCCTGAGCCGTAATCAGGTGCGCTATTCAGTTGCGCCACAAGGCCTTTTTGCGGGTGCAAATATAAAGTTTATTTTAATTTCTGAAAAGATATAGGTGATATTTTTTAGATCAAACTATTTCTGCACTGAGCCCGGCATCCAAAATTTTGGAACATCTTGGTTCCAAATCATCATAAGGACCTGTTTTTACCGTGCATTTTCCTTTGTAGTGAACTAAAAGCGAACACTGCTCTGCCTGCTCCGGAGTATGGTCACAGGTATAGATCAGCGTTTCTATTACATGATCAAAAGTGTTGTAATCATCATTATAAAGTACAATCTCATTTTCCTTCTGCGTCTTCGTTTTTGTACTTTTCTTTTCTAAAACTTCTTCTTTCGTGCTCATCTTCAATCAGTTTTTAAATAAAAAGATTTAAGGTTTAAAGATACAAATTTCACCTAAAAATCTAACAATGAAAACTTTACAGCTACCCAATTATTTCTTTCCACATGGTTCATATAACTTAAACCCAAATCTATACAGGCCTTTTCAATCACCTTTAGATCTTCTGTATAAAAGCCACTTAAGTAAAGCTCCCCATCACGATTTAAGGTCTTAACATAAACAGGTAAATCCTTCAGTAGTATATTTCTATTAATATTGGCGAGAATGCTGTCATATTTTTTTCCTTCCAGAAGCTCTGCCCCGCCTTCCTCAACATCTATATGCTCACAATCGTTGCGCTGTATATTCTCCAGCGTATTCAGGTAACACCAATTATCAATATCTATTGCTTCAATTTTTTCTGCCCCTTTCATAGCCGCCAGAATAGCCAGTACCCCCGTGCCGCAGCCCATATCAAGAACAGATTTTCCTTTCCATTCATTCTCTAGCATAAGCTTGATCATCATATGCGTGGTCGCATGATGTCCCGTCCCAAATGACATTTTTGGCTCAATCACAATATCATAATCCGTATCAGGCTTTGGATGAAAAGGTGCCCGAACACTGCAAATATCATCCACGATTATCGGACTAAAATTCTTTTCCCATTCTTCATTCCAGTTTACCCGCTCAATTTCCTCACGGGAATATTTAATCTGAAATTCATCTGACTGTAAAATATGTACGCCTGCAAAAAGGTCCTCTTCAAATTCTTCTGAAGGAATGTAACCCGTAACTCCGTCTTCATTTTCAACAAAACTCTCGAATCCAAGATAGCCCAGCTCGGCTATCAGAATTTCTGAAGCCGGTTGGACAGGATCTATAGTGAATTTGAATTCAAGATAATTTGATGCCATTTAGAAGGAGTTTACCAGTGCAATAAAATCAGTGGCCTTAAGGCTAGCTCCGCCAATAAGTCCGCCATCTACGTCTTTCTTGGCAAAAATTTCTTTTGCATTATTCGGCTTTACACTTCCACCGTAAAGAATAGAAACATTTTCTGCAATTTCTTCACTAAAGTTTTCAGCAATATTTTTTCTTATAAAAGCGTGCATTTCCTGTGCCTGTTCCGGAGAAGCAGTCTCTCCTGTACCAATGGCCCAAACAGGCTCATAAGCCAGGATGATTTTGCTCCACGCACCTTCAGAAATTTGGTAAAGGCTTTCCTTAAGTTGCTTTTCAACCACCTCAAAATGCTTCTCACTTTTACGATCCTGAAGTTCCTCCCCAAAACAGAAAATTACTTCCATATCATTCTCTATAGCCGTATTCACTTTCTCTGCAAGAATTTCATTCGTTTCATGAAAATGTGCTCTACGCTCGCTATGTCCCAAAATAACTGTGGTAACACCAATACTTTTAAGCATAGATGCAGAAATTTCTCCTGTAAAAGCACCGCTCTTACTCTGGTGCATGTTTTGTGCCGCCACTTTTATGGGTGTATCTTTTAGAGCTTCAAAAGTGCTGTAAAGGTTGGTAAAAGAAGGAGCGACCATAACTTCTGCTTCAGGTTCTTTAACCAATTGCATTTTAATGTGGGAAAGAAGTTCCTGCGTTTCGGCAAGATCGTTATTCATTTTCCAGTTTCCTGCTACTATTTGTTTTCTCATAATATTTTGGTTGGATCCTTTTCAGGATAAAATTTCACTTAGTTTTTTCTTCAGTTTTGCTGAGTTTCACAAATATATCGATAACAAAAAACATAAGCACAAGGCTTTGCATTTAAGCAATGTTTTTTATCAATTTTTTATCAGAATTTGGATTTGATTTATAAATCCACATCAGCCGCATCAAACCAATGTTTCTTTTGAGTAATTGTACCTTTTCGCAAAACCAACAGCCCGGGATTGGAACGTACAATTGTTTTTAATGCAGTCTCGTCTCCCTGATAGAACTCAAAGTTCAGTTCATATTTTTCAATTATTTGCTGCTGAAGTTCTTCTCCAGACGAAGTCACTCCCACAACTTTGTAACCTTTCCCCAAAGCCTCTTCACTTAGCCTCTTAACGGCCGCGTATCCATCCTGTTCAGTACTTCTAAGATTATAAGCTACTATAAAAAAGACCTTTTCTGCTTCCAGTATTTCTGAAGTAAAATTCTCTCCATCCTTCTGAATATAAAAATCATGGATTGGCGGTTCATAACCTTTCTGTATAATTTCTGTTTCCACCTCTATAAATTCGCCTTCCTGCTGCGGATATTGCCCATTGGTAGTAATGATCACCTCTTCTCCCTCATGAAGAAATTTCCAGTTATATTCATAAATCGCCTCCGGTGCACCTTCAGGAACTTCCATTCCTTCCTGAATATTCGCACCAACTTTATAGGCCCTAAAATCGAAAACCGGAAGGTGCATTAAAACATAATAACAAAAAACAAAACTCAGCATAAATGATAGAAAGATAATCCATCTATGTGATGCCGGCGCAAAAACCGGTGTTATCAATTTCCGTTTAACAAATAAGAATACAATAAGTACAAGCAGGATCACATCTTTTATAAAAGACTGCCAAGGCGTAAGCGGGATAGCATCACCAAAGCAACCACAGTCGGTTACTTTATTAAAGTATGCCGAATAAAAGGTGAGGAAAGTAAAAAAGACAATCATAAGGAGCAGGCTCCAGGTCGTAAATTTTGGCAGATAGCCAATAAGCAGCATAATTCCCAACACAAGCTCAAAAACCACAAGCAGGATAGCGATGACGAGCGCAAAAGGAATAAGTACTTCGATGTTTAAAACCCCCTGACTAAAATATTCCTGCAGTTTAAAAGAGAACCCAACGGGATCATTAAGTTTTATAAATCCAGAAAAAATGAATAAAACACCTACCACCACCCGGGCGATTCCCACTAATAATTTCATGTAATTTGCTTTTTATGCTACTCCGCTTCCTGCATCAAAATCAGTGCAAAAACCGAGTAATTAATCATATCCTGATAATTGGCATCTATACCTTCGCTCACCAGCGTCTTTCCTTTATTATCTTCAATTTGCTTTACCCTTAGCAGCTTTTGTAAAATAAGATCTGTAAGGGAACTAATGCGCATATCACGCCAGGCCTCACCATAATCGTGATTTTTGTTCATCATTAAAGCCTTGGTTTCCGCGATTTTTTCATTGTATAAAACAGCAGCTTCTTCAGCTTCCAAATCGGGTTGCTCTGCAATTCCTTTTTCTAACTGAACAAGGGCCATAACGGAGTAATTTATAATCCCGATAAATTCAGATTTTTCGTCTTCATCTACTTTGCGCACCTCGTTTTCCTGAAGTTTCCTAATCCGCTGTGCCTTTATAAAAATCTGGTCGGTAAGAGAAGGCAATCTCAAAATGCGCCAGGCACTTCCGTAATCTTTCATTTTATTCGCGAAAAGGCTGCGGCAGGTTTCCACCACCTCATCATATTGTTTTGAAGTATCCTGCATAAAAGAGTAGTAATTTGCGTAAATTTCGGGCAAATATTCCGATTAGTCAAAGTTAATTTCATTCCGTTCTACACAGGCTAAATATATAAAAATGACAATAAACTGCAGGGGAAACCTCATCGACCTTTCAGAACCAAAAATTATGGGCATTATTAATATCACGCCCGACTCGTTTTTCTCCGGAAGCCGTACCGAAACCGAAAATGATGTTCTGAAGAAAGCAGAGCGAATGTTATCTGAAGGTGCAGATTTTCTCGATATTGGAGGCTACAGCAGCCGCCCCGGAGCCGAAGATATTTCAGTTGAAGCTGAAATTAAACGTGTAATTCCGGTTATTCAACTACTTCTGAAGAATTTTCCCAATGCGATCCTTTCCATAGACACCTTCCGCAGTAAAGTAGCCGAAAAAGCTATAGAAACGGGCGCCCATATCATTAACGATATTTCTGCCGGCAGTCTGGATAAAAATATGATGCCGATAATTGCCAAATTACAAGTGCCATATATTATGATGCACATGAGAGGGACTCCGCAAAGTATGAAGGAAATGAACCAATATGACGATCTGATACAGGAAATTCTGCTCTATTTTTCAGAAAAAGTGAAAAAAGCACGTGATTTCGGCATAAATGACCTCATTATTGACCCCGGATTCGGATTTGCGAAGAATATTCAGCAGAATTTCGATTTATTATCCAATCTGAAAACCTTTAAGTTGCTTGAATTACCAATTTTGGCAGGTCTCTCCAGAAAATCTCTTATCTACAAGACCTTTAATACCACTGCAGCACATGCTTTAAACGGAACAACAGTTCTAAATACCATTTCTCTTCAAAAAGGAGCAAATATTTTACGTGTCCACGATGTAAAAGAAGCCGCCGAATGTGTGAAATTGGTCGCGCGCATAGAAAAGTAATTGTATATTTCATATTTTTACAAAAACCCAAACAAAATTGAACATTCTTGATCTTCGTATTCTCGATATCGTAGATATTGTTTTTGTGGCACTCCTGCTCTATTATTTGTACAAACTCGTAAGGGGAACTGTGGCGGTAAATATTTTCCTGGGGATTGTAATTATCTACCTTGGCTGGTGGCTCACTCAGCTTCTTCAAATGGAGCTTTTAAGCAATGTGCTTGGAGAGTTTATTGGCGTGGGGATGTTCGCCCTTATTGTAGTTTTTCAGCAGGAAATAAGGAAGTTTTTGCTTATGATTGGTTCCACAAATTTCACTCATAATAACAGGATTTTTAGAAGCTGGCGTTTTTCCAGGGAGGATGACGAAACAAGCACCAATGTAGAAGCTATCGTAAAAGCCTGCGAAGCGATGGGCAAAAGTCTTACCGGTGCCTTAATTGTGATTCAAAAAAGTACCAGCCTGGATTTTGTTAAAAACTCTGGCGATGATATGGACATCAAACTTAACAAGCCCATACTACAGTCAATTTTCTATAAAAACAGCACACTTCATGACGGCGCAATTGTTATTGAAGACAACAAAATTACAGCAACCCGGGTGATCCTTCCGGTTTCCAACGACAGGTCCATCCCGCTTCGTTTTGGTTTGCGCCACCGTGCCGCTGTTGGTATTACTGAAAAAACCGATGCACTTGCACTTGTGGTGAGTGAGGAAACCGGGCAGATTTCTTATATAAAAGACGGGGAATTTGTGATGTTCGAAACCACTGACGAACTTATAGAGAAAATGAAGGAGGATCTTTCTTAAACTGTCAAAAAAATTAAGTCTTTGCTCTTGATTCTTGCAGCGTAGCGTTCTTTATTCTTTTTCCAGAATTAGTAGTGGATCAAACCGCTTCTTCCGCTTTAAATTGAACTTCATAAAGGTTTTTATAATAGCCATTCTCCTTCTGAAGTAATTCCTGATGGGTTCCCATTTCCACAATTTCACCGGCTTCCATTACCATAATTTTGTCGGCCTTTTTAATCGTTGCTAGCCTGTGGGCAATAACAATGGAAGTTCTTCCCTGCGTAATCTTATCTGTCGCATCCTGGATTAATTGTTCGCTATAGGAGTCTACTGAAGAAGTAGCCTCATCCAATACAAGTATACTGGGATTACTCACAAATGCTCGAAGAAAAGAAATAAGCTGCCGCTGTCCCGAAGAAAGCATTGCGCCCCTTTCTTTTACATTATAGTAATAGCCGTTAGGGAGTGTTTCTATAAACTCATGAATACCAATACGCTTTGCTGCATTAATAACGTCTTCTTCAGTAACTTCGGGATTTTCCAACGTAATGTTGTTCATGATAGTATCAGCAAACAGGAAGACATTCTGAAGTACCACCGCAATTTGTGATCGCAGGGATTTCAGTTTTATGGAATTAATATCCAGCCCGTCAATAAAAATTTGTCCGCCGTTAATTTCATAAAACCTGTTCAGTAAATTAATTACGGTAGATTTCCCGGCGCCCGTTGCCCCAACAATAGCAATGGTTTCCCCGGCATTAGCTTTAAAAGATACACCTTTCAGCACTTCTTCATCATCAACATAAGAGAAGCGCACATCTTTAAATTCGATATCGCCTCTCAAATCTTTTACCTCTTTTGTACCTTCATCCTTAATAGTAGATCTGGTATCCAACACGCCAAAAACACGGTTGGCAGCCACCATTCCCATCTGCAACGTATTGAACTTATCTGCAATTTGTCGCAGCGGCTTGAACAACATTTGTGATAATTCTATAAACATGATGATCACCCCAAGACTCACCGCATCACTTTCTATAGCACGTAATCCCCCGAACCAAACAATTAAACCGATAGTAATGGATGTAGACATTTCTGCAATTGGAAAAAAAATTGAATTGTACCAGACCGTTTTCACCCAGGCCTTCCGGTGCTTATCATTAATATTTTTGAAATTTTCATACTCTTCTTTTTCGCGAGTAAAAAGCTGAACAATCTTCATTCCCGTAATACGCTCCTGAACAAAGGTATTGAGGTTTGCGACCTGCGTACGGACTTCTTCAAAAGCAATTTTCATTTTCTTCTGAAAAACCCGCGTAGCATACATAATAAACGGAAGTACGGTAAGCACGAGCAAAGTCAGTTGCCAGCTTTGATAGAACATTACCCCCAAAATCACAAGCATTTTTAATAAATCACTAATGATCATAAAAAGACCCTGACTAAAAATACTTGCAATGGTCTCGATATCACTCACGGCACGGGTTACCAGCCTTCCAACAGCAGATTTATCGAAATACTTCATTTTAAACTGAAGCATATGCTCAAAAAGGTTTACCCTTAAATCTCTTACTACTTCCTGTCCCAACCAGTTCGCAAAATAAATAAAACAAAACTGAAAAAGAACTTCGGCGAGTAAAACACCGCTCATAAGCAGAATATAGTAAAGAAGCTCGCTATAATCCTGCGGAACTATTGCCTGGTCTATTGTTACTTTTAATAAATACGGCCGTAAAACAGAAGCTACAGAAAGAAGTACAGCAGCAACCCCTACAAGATAAAAAGTCTTTTTATAAGGATCTGTATACTTAAGCAAGCGCTTAAATAAATTAAAATCGAAAGCATTTCCTGTTTTTGACGCCATTTACGCTACTGCTATTTTGGGATATTTTATTTCGGTTAAAAATAAACCTTGTGCCGGAACTGAGGTTCCTGCCCTTCCCCGGTCTTCACTTTTTATTATTTCATGCAGATTGTCTACGGAACTTTTCCCCTGTCCAATCTCTAATAAAGTGCCAACAATGGCACGAACCATATTCCGTAGGAATCTGTCGGCAGTTATACGAAAAACCAACAAATCTCCCGATCTTTTCCAAACCGCCGACTCAATTTTACAATTATAAGTCTTTACATCTGTTCTTGATTTCGAAAAACACTTAAAATTGGTGTAAGTTCTTAATATTTCTGCTGCTTCATTCATTTTCGTAATGTCCAAATCTTTCTTCAAGTAAAAGGCCTTATCTAGTACAAACGGATCTTTATGCTGAATCACGTGATATTCATAACTTCTGCTTAAAGCATCAAAACGCGCATGAGCATCCAGTCGTACCTCAAAAATGTCAATTATCGCAATATCTTTAGGAAGCATGGAATTCATTTTGAATTTAATTTCCTCTGCATCCAGAATTACATCAGCATCAAAATGAGCAAACAATTGCTTTGCATGTACACCGGCATCTGTTCTTCCCGCACCTACAATTTCTATATTCTGCTGAAGTAAACGCGTTAAAACTTCTTCAATTTTTTCCTGGACAGAAACGGCATTCGGTTGCCTTTGCCAACCATGGTACGCAGTTCCCAAATAAGCCAGTTCCAAGAAATACCTCAACCTAAAATATTATTTTTTACATTAGCGAAATGCAAAGATAAGGCAATTATTACAGCTGCAATCCCATGAAGCTTTTGGTTTCTAAATGAATGAATAAACTTAATCGATCCCAGTTTGAAAAAAATACTTTTACTAAGTGACACTCACAATCATATAGACGACAGAATCCTCCACTACGCTGGTGAGGCTGATGAAATTTGGCACGCGGGCGATATTGGAAATGTTGGCGTTACTGATGAACTTAAGAAGATAAATCCTGTAATTGCTGTTTACGGAAATATAGATAATGCTGAAGTAAGGAAAGAATTCCAATTAAACCAGCGTTTTATGTGCGAAGATGTAGATGTATGGATCACACATATAGGTGGTTATCCTAAAAACTACTCCCCGGCAATAAGGGAGGAAATAAAAAGAAATCCGCCAAAATTATTTATCTGCGGACATTCCCATATCCTGAAAGTAATGAACGACAAGGACCTGAGATTGCTTCACATGAATCCCGGAGCCGCAGGTAAACAGGGCTTCCACAAGAAAAGGACGATGCTTCGGTTTAAAATTGAAAAAGAAAAGATCCTTGATCTTGAGGTTATTGAACTGGAATAAAATTTACTTCAGAAAAAGAAAAAATTCAGCAGCAGAATTTTGACGATGACCTGAAAATGGCAATTTTCGATCTTTATTATTAGACCTCACAGGTCTTTGAGACCTGTGAGGTCTGCTGATATAGAGTAATTCAGCAGACAATAAAAATCAAAAAACCCGAAGCTTTCACTTCGGGTTTTTCTACGCACTAATACTACTAAGATGATAGGCTTATCGTAATCGGTCCACAGATTTTACGAGATTTTCATCCTTTTTTATAGCCTTATTGGCCAGCACTAAAAAAACGATAGAAATTATCGGAAGAAACATCCCAATACCCTTCTCTGAGATATCTTGCTCTCCAGGTACATTTAGCAACCAATAAACAAACACTCCTAGTAAAAAAAAATTTAATAATATATTCAGGCGGCCCAGTACAAACTGCAGCTTTCTGTTTCTAAACATAAAAATACTTACCAAAGATAATGCACCTGATAAAAGGAACATTATAAATACCATTAGTTCATCTTCGGCATAAACCGTTTCTCCAATGGAAT
Organism: Autumnicola lenta; assembly: GCF_031846515.1. Lineage (NCBI taxonomy): Bacteria > Pseudomonadati > Bacteroidota > Flavobacteriia > Flavobacteriales > Flavobacteriaceae > Autumnicola > Autumnicola lenta. Next base: position 55,714 of record NZ_JAVRHO010000010.1, on the reverse strand, counting down.
TTTCCCAAAGATAAAAAACAAATATTAATCCAAGGCTAACTATAGCCGCTAAAAAAAGATAAACCGTTTGTATGCGTTGTAGCATGATAACATCTAAATTTGACTGACAAAAATAAAGATTCTTTTCAGAAAACCTGTTTAAAAATTAAAATAAAGTCGTATTATTGCAGGAACATTTCGTAACCAATTCAAAACAGGTTACTTAAGACTCCAAAAATATTTTCGATTCTTCCCGGAGAAGTTAAATCAATCCAAACAAACTTATTCGTAATTATTCATGTTTGAAATTTCAGAATTAAAAGCTAAGAAACTTCCTGAGCTTCAGGAGATAGCTAAAACCTTAAATGTCCCAAAGTTCAGAAGCCTAAAAAAACTTGATCTTGTATACCAAATATTAGATTACCAGGCTTCAAACCCGGCGAAAGTAAAGGAGGTTCTAACAGAGGAAAACGAAGCACCCGCATCGCCTTCTTCATCATCAGATAATAAACCAAAGAAAGCTAAAGGCGGAAAAATTGGAAGTAATAAAAAGCCTCCGAGAAAGCAGGAAAAATCTTCGGCTCCTGAAGAAAATAAAACTTCCGACGAAAAACCTGAAACACCTTCACATTCTAATAAATCAAATTCTGATAAGCCTCAGAATACTCATAAAAACCAATCCAAGAGCAATACGCAAAAGGATTCAAAAGATGAGAAAAACACTCCTAAAGGTAACAAACCAAACCCGAGGGACAACAAAAAGGATTCAAGAGGGAAAAAGGACCACAACAACAACTCTGGAAACAGGGACAACAATAACTCTGGAAACAGAGACCACAACAGCAGGGACAATAACAATTCCAATTCTGGAAAAAACAGCGGAAACCGCGACAGTAGAAACCGTTACCGTGAACCAGATTACGAATTTGACGCTATTATAGAGAGCGAAGGTGTTCTTGATATTATGCAGGATAATTATGGATTTTTAAGATCTTCAGATTATAATTATCTTACTTCTCCTGATGATATTTATGTTTCACAATCGCAAATTAGACTTTTCGGTTTAAAAACCGGGGACACTGTTCTTGGGCAGATTCGCCCTCCAAAAGAAGGAGAAAAATATTTTCCGCTTATAAAAATCAGTAAAATTAATGGTCTTGATCCCCAGGTTGTTCGGGACCGGGTTTCTTTCGAGCATTTAACTCCACTTTTTCCTACAGAAAAATACAATATTGCTGAAAAGCAAAGTAGTATCTCTACCAGGATCATGGATCTTTTCGCTCCTATCGGAAAAGGACAACGTGGTATGATCGTTTCCCAGCCAAAAACTGGAAAAACAATGCTCCTTAAGGATATTGCCAATGCGATAGCTGCCAATCATCCTGAAGTTTACCAGATCGTATTGCTTATTGATGAGCGTCCTGAAGAGGTTACAGATATGCAGCGCAACGTAAAAGGAGAAGTTGTAGCTTCTACTTTCGATAAAGAGGCTCATGAGCACGTTAGAGTAGCAAATATCGTCCTGGAAAAAGCAAAAAGACTTGTAGAGTGTGGTCATGATGTAGTAATCCTTCTGGACTCTATTACACGTCTTGCCCGTGCATATAATACCGTACAACCTGCCAGTGGTAAGGTTTTAAGCGGTGGTGTGGATGCTAACGCTTTGCACAAACCAAAACGTTTCTTTGGTGCTGCCCGTAACATCGAGAATGGCGGATCTTTATCTATTATTGCAACCGCCCTTACAGAGACAGGTTCCAAAATGGATGAAGTAATTTTTGAAGAGTTTAAAGGAACCGGTAACATGGAACTTCAGCTGGACAGAAGAATCTCTAACAGAAGAATTTTCCCTGCCATCGACCTTATTTCTTCAAGCACACGCCGTGATGACCTCTTGCTGGACGAAGCTACGATACAACGTATGTGGGTATTGCGTAAATATCTTGCCGATATGAACCCTATCGAAGCTATGGAGTTTATCAACGACAGGATAAAACAAACGAAGAACAACGAAGAGTTTTTGATCTCAATGAATGGGTAAGATTTTCTTCTGAAGATATGCAACCGGGCAGAAATGTCCGGTTTTTTTATTCCCGAAAATTTGAGTTATCGCTCGTTTGTAATGTTTTAAAGTGAAGCATAAAAATTGGCAATTTTCGACCTACACTTCAAAATAGCTATTAATCGCCTTTAAAATGTTTGCGGGTAAATCGTTTCAGGTCAATTTCCGGAGAAAGTTCCTTGTTATCCTCAATCATTTCTACAAGTTCCTTAGACACACTGGGCGCAATAAGTACACCACGGCTACCAAAACCGTTGCAGCAGTAGAAATTTGCGATTTTTGGATGCCGGCCTACCAGCGGCTTCCTATCTGCTGTAGAAGGTCGTATTCCTGCTACCTGATCTATTACTTCATACTTACAGGAAATTATTTTATTAAGTTGGCTCATCAACTTCTCCCTTGCATCCACTGTAGGTGATGGTGTTTTATCCACATTATCATATGTGGCTCCTACTTTATAGAGATCATTACCCATAGGCATAATAAACACTGAAGATTTAACCGCTTTATCCAACTTCAATTCTTCTGAAAATATGGTTATATACTCACCTTTGTTGCCATGAAGGGGCAGATAATTAAAAAAGGGATTTCTCTTTAATCCGAAGCCATCGCAAAAAATAATGTTTCTAGCTTTTTCTCCTTTATAGCTTACATGATTAGCTTCGGTAATAATCTGATTATAATCGAATCTTTCATATTTAAGAACATCCCTTTTTTCCAGATCGTTCCGGTATTCATTTAACAAAATTTCAGTATCTATGTTGCCGGTACTGGAAACTCTTCCAAAGGAGTAATCTGCATAGACATGAGGATTTATTTCCTTAATTAACTGGGTATCCAGAAAATTCCCCAAACCGGGCTTGTCAGCCGCATCGAACCAGTTATTTTGTTCCTCGGCTGAATTAAATCTTCGATAGATATCCCAGAAATAAAGAAGCTTTACCCCATATTTTTCCTCAAATTGCTGATAAAAGGGAATAGCCATTTTCAATTGTTCATCTGCATTCCAGGCAAGAGTAAACCTTTTAAGAATTACTGGATTAAAAATACCTCCTGCCACAAGGGAAGATTTCTGAGACAAATTTTCGTACACCCTGAAGGACTTGTTTCTCTTGCCGAGATGCGATGTAACTGCGAGTCCGCTAAGACCTAAACCTACTATGATATAGTCTAACATCCTATAAAAGTAAAAAAAGAAAATTTCTTTAACTGTAATCAATAAAAAAACCGTCTAAAATAATTTTAAACGGCTTCTCTATATTTTTAGAAATGATCGATGCTTAATAATTCCACATATCCTGTTCAAAATTGCGGATTTGTTCTTTTATACGCTCTGATTCGAGAAGTTGCATGAATGCATTTTGAGGAATATATTCATCAATTTCACGATCACCCTGTACATTATCTTCTTTATAAATTATACCATTAAATCTCCTGGAATTTAATAGATGATCAAAAGAAAGATCCTGAGCTGTATTGGCACCATTATATGCTTTAGCTTCATGAAGGGCTTTCCTAGCATCTGGATAAAAAACCCAAAAAAGCTCTACCAAATCGGTCTGACCTGAATCGATAAAGTTCACATCGGGTGCTACCGGTGCAATTCCAAGTATACGGTACCTAAGCTCAGCCTGTTTTTTGTCGAAATACCAAAGACCACGAATGTGATATTCAGCAATATCTGCAGAACCTAAATCCCGACGATCAATAAACTGCTCATCCACTTCTTCCCCGGCATTGTATTGTTCAATACCAAGATCTGTAGTATCCACTTTTGATATAGTAGCACTTATATCCTTTAGAGTCCGCTTCTCATTAAAATAAGAATCGGCATAAATATTTGTAATATCACCATTTTTTATGCTGGCTATAAGAACATCGTAAAGAGAGCGCCGGTTATTGCCAATATTGTTGGTATCTATTGGATAGTAATAGGGAAAATTAACCCTTTCATCCAGATCCATTATCTCCCACACATTTTTAGACCACAGTATATCCCTGTCTCCAACATATCCATACTCCAACGGCTCGTTATTTTGCTCAACAAGTTTTTGAGCCTCCGTTTTTTGACCAATTTCTTCGGGGGTATCTGCGTTTAAGATATTAGCCTGACCGTAAGATGCCCCGGCAAGAAGCATCATAAAGCCTCCAAATAAATGTCCTCTCCAGCTCATTGTTTTTAGTTTTTTTTTAATTTGTCAGCTCAATCACAACAGGAGCTACCTTTTTAAGCTTATAATCGGAATTACCTGCTAAAGATGCCTGAATATCAAAAATTTGTACAGACTCACCTCTTCCGGCTCTTCTTAAAGCAGATTGTGCCCTGTCGTCCAACCTATTACCATTGACCCTGATAGTTGGTTGTCCAGGTACTTTTAAACTGAAACCTGTAACATTAAGGTCAAGATCGAAATCAAAATCTGGTAATGCTGCTCCAACAGTAGCAATTTCGAGACTGTTTCTCTGCATCGAAACAGATCCATCTTCCCCACGGATCGTTCCAACCGGTCTTGGAATATCTTTTACCCGAAAAGTTTCACTCGACGGATAACTTTCACCATCTATAGTTCCGGTCACATTAATTTCTACCTCCCTTTGCTGAAGATTAGTAACATTAATTACGTAGCTACTACCAGAAACCCTGGATAATCCTGGCGCATTAGCACTAATTTGATTATCTGGCACCCCAGGCATTGAAATTGTAAGCGGGTTCTGTACACCACGATAAAGAACATTCATTTTATCTGCAGATATTACAGCAGAATTAGGTTTAGGAATTACAGAAAATTCCGAAGACACATTTACAGGCACTTCTTCACCTTCTTGCATAAAAACCAATTGTCCCTCAAGCTTGTGCTGACCTGCACTACCTGCAGGAACATTTAAAACAACTCTCCCGCCGTCTATAGTATAATCTGACTCATCTAAGGGCCTACCATCCAGAGTAAGCTCCACTCTGTTTGGTTTTGTAGTAGGGTCTGTTCTACCCAAAACAATTGCTCCATTAAATTGCTCTCCCTGATAATAGGCAGATTTCGGAGTTTGAAGTAAAGTAGAATAGTTTGTCATAGAAACTTCGCTCTGCAACTGTCCTGAAAGCATAGCAGATAAAATCTGATTTTCTGTGGTCTTAATGTCAGACTGAATTTGTGTTAATTGCGTAAGAGAAGCCACTAAAGGAAAACCTTCAAATTTATATTTTAGCCAATCCACATTCGCTCCATCCACATTTTGCTCTTCTGTGGCAAAATCATTTCTCACTTTCTCCGCAATTTCAGAAAACTCTTCACCAAGAATTCCGGCAACAGTTTCCCTGTAATTATCTATTCTATCGACAAATTCCTGTCCTCTCGGACTTATCCTTCCACTTTGGAAAAACATTTCATCAAGCTGGCCAGATTGATCCATAGCTTCATAATCCTGAGGATTTTCCATGTCGGCCACAAGTTCATTTTTTATTTCCTGTATATAAGAATCAAGGCTTGAGGAAAGCGAATCTATACGTTCTGCTTTTGCTACCAAAGGTTCATACTTTGCAGGCTGCTCACTTACTTTTTCCTCTAGTCCAGCCATAAATGCGCTGTTACGCAGCTCAGTCAGGTTATTGGATTCACTTAATTTTTCATTCATTAATCCAAAGGCAGTTAATACTTCTTTGGACATATTCAAGGCCATCATTGCGATGAAAACCAAATACATTAGGTTTATCATCTTCTGCCTTGGGGATTGTTTTCCAGATGCCATATTTTATTTTTATGTTTTGATAAAGATTGATTTGGGGATGGACATCTTATTAACCAGCAACTCTTCCTGTACCGTTCATAGCAGTTAACATACCACCATATACGTTGTTTAAAGATGACATGTTTGCTGTTAAAGCATCCATTTCCTCTTTCAATCTCCCTGCATTTTCTGCCACAGCTTTGTTAACCTCGGCCTGTTTTGAAGCAGACTCAACCTGTGCTTTGTAGATATTGTTTAGTGTCTCCATTTGTGAAGCAGCTACACTTAATTCTTCACTATATTTCTTTTGAGAAGCCATAGAATCAACTGTTGGAGCAATACCTTTGGCCGCACCTTCAAAATTTCGGATGCTTTCTCCAAGACTAGACATTAAATTTGCATCTAATTTAGCCTCCTTAAGCATATTATCAAGTTTCTTGGAAAGTAATCCATCTGCTTCCTTTTCTTCTTCTATAACAGCAGTATTTCTGGTTTGAGCCGGCCCTCCTGCCAATTCGGGATAAACTAATGCCCAGTCAAGATCATCGTCGACAGGTTCAAATGCAGAATACGCAAAGACTAATGCTTCTACTACCAAACCGGCGATAAGCATTGGGTTACCTCCGGGCCAGTGCATAATTTTAAATAATGCACCTAGTATTACAACAGATGCACCTAAACCGTACACCATGTTAGTTATCTTCTTAGTAGATTTTGAGTTTGCCATAATTTTTTATAATAATTAAATTCTTGTAAATAGGTTAAGGTTCGAAATTGAGTTAAATGATTTTCTATCTGTTGGTTTGATTCAGAGTTACATCTGTTCCCAAATAATCCTGTACAGTTCTAAATCCAATATAGCTCCTTGCAGAATCTGCATATTCATAATCTCTGGAGCTGACTTGCAGGAAGTATGCCACATCTTTCCAGGAACCGCCACGAACTACTTTTCGCATATCATCAGGATTATTGACAGAAGGATTCATAGAAGACATGTATTCATAAGAAATAGGATCGTAAGAAGAATAAACCCACTCTCCAACATTACCAGCCATATTATACAGCCCATAATCGTTTGGATCATAGGATTTGGCTTCAACAGTATAAAGAGCCTGATCTGCTGCGTAATCTCCCCGAAGAGGTTTGAAGTTAGCCATAAAGCAACCCCTGTCGTTTTTGGCATATGGACCACCCCAGGGATAAGTAGCTCCTTCCAATCCACCGCGTGCAGCATATTCCCACTCTCCCTCTGTTGGTAATCGATACGTTGGCACATTCTCCAAATCCTTTTCCTGGCGGAACTCGTTATGATAAATAGTTCTCCACTGAGCAAAAGCCCTCGCCTGTTTCCAGGAAACCCCTACAACAGGATAGTCATCAAAAGCACTATGCCAGAAGTAATCATTGTGCATAGGCTCATTATAGGAATAATTAAAATCTTTTATCCACACTGTGGTATCAGGATATATTGCGAGTTCTTCAGTTTTAATGAAATCACTACGACTTGCAGATTCGGAACGTGCAGCAGCCTGAATATCCATCCAGGAGTATTTAAATTTTAACTTTTTAACATCGATAGTCCTTTGCCCATTATAAACCTCATCTAAAGGAATATACATAGAGTCCATTACCTCTGCATAATAAACATCGGGATAATCTTCTGTAGAAGTATAAAGATCTACATCCTTATTCAACCTTCTGTTTTCATAGGTGTCACCAGGGCCACCAGTGCCATAAGCATTTAACATGTACTCTTCATAAGGAGTCATATCTTCTGGATCTGAATCAGCAAAAGCAAATTCTCCAATACCTCCGTCACCAGGAACAGCGCCTTCCATTTCAGCCATTATTGCCAGTCGCACCCGAATGATAGAATCCTTTACATAGTTTACAAACTGGCGATATTCAGCATTTGTAATTTCTGTTTCATCCATATAAAATGAGCGCACAGTAACCGTTTTTGGCGGTGCATTTCTTTGGTCGGCAATATCATCATCAGATTTTCCCATGATAAACGCACCTCCCGGAATCAATGTCATACCATACGGTTTTTCCGGATTCCACTTTCTCCCTTCCGCACCTACTAACTGACCGCGATCGCTTCGACCACAACCAACAAGCAAGGTTAGAACAGCAACTAGCGAAATAAACTTCTTCATAATTTTCTCCTGGGTTAAGACAATTGGTTTACGGCGGTAAACCTATCTATTTATTTTATAAAAAACAATATTTTCAATAAAAATACAGTAAAACTAATTAATGGTTTAAGTATTTCTAAATTTCATTTTTCCTCTTGGCTTTATACCATCTTTCAGGAATAATCTGATTACAGGCTTCGAGATAATCCCCTTCACTGCAAGGTAATAACGTATGTCTTTTTAATTTAGTATTTACGTTCACAGGAAATGGTATTTCTATCCACCATCGCCCACTTAAGGGGCTTTTAAAGAAGACCAACACCTCATCGTCTATAGGAACCTGATATTTAACAAACTCGTTTTTAGCTGAAACAGTATTCTCATTTGTTCGGTAATTCACTCCTTCAATAAAGTACCACAATATTTGCGCTACCAGCATATTTCCAATAGATCTATAATCTGCAGAATACTCATAGATACCAAAAGAGGAAACCTTATCACTTATTCCCGCATATCTTGCCAATGCACATATTTCCTTACCATCAAAGCCGTTTGGAGAGTTATGATACCCACCGCCTAACACAGTTGCATTTATTGCTCCCAAATCCATGCCAACTAAGTTTGCGTCCCTCATTATAGGCTCAATATTTGAAATATTTGAAGTGACTTCACCCAGCCTGTAGGCATCAAAAAACAGCCGCTCCATCAACTCAATTTCATTCTGAGAATTAAAGTATGTCTGATAGCCGACACTGGAATAATTAAATAAATTATAAGGTTTATTAACGACGATTTTTCCTACATATGATTCGCTAGAAATCGGATGATCTGCATCACCAAGATCAAATTTGCTGTCAATATTGACCAAATTCACCATTTGGTCGAGTTTATCGTAGGCCCGGTACTGTGCATATATCAAATCCTGGCTTCCTCCCAAAATTACCGGAATAATACCTTTTTTGATCAACTGGGCCAATATAGTCTGCAAAGCAAAATAGGTATCCTCAACTTCTGCTCCTTTTTCAATATCTCCCAGGTCGGCAATTTTTATGTGCCAGTTTCCGGGAAACAACCGGTAAAAGGAAGAACGGATGTTATTAAAATGCAAAAACTCATCCACACCGGCAGATCTCCTGTTTTCCTTCACACCTACTATAGCAATCTGCACATCTTCAAGATCGGGAATGCCAGACCTGGAAGAGTGGACTTTTATATTGTTGCCTACACTCTGCTTATCTAAACTTGTGATTTCGTCCAGCAAATCTTCACTTACCGGCTTCAGAAAATCAAGATCCATACGCTACTTCTTTTTCGTAGTTTTCTTCTTAGCCGTCGTTTTCTTTTTAGCCGCAGACTTTTTCTTTGCAGGTTTTTTCTTTTTGGATTTCTTATCCAGAATATCCTTCACCTCTTCCAGCGTAAGCTTTTCGGCATCAACAGTTTTTGGCAGCTCTATCTTTGTTTTTCCTTTAATAACATTAGATCTTCCCCATCTGGCTTTTTCCACACGAATCCCTTCGTCTTCCCAGTTATGGATCACCTTTTCCCGCTCTTTCTTCTTTTTATCTTCAATAAGAGCTTCAATATCTTCTGCGGAAAGATTATCAAAATCGTATTTTTTATTAACGTTAATGAAAATACCATTCCACTTTAAATAAGGACCAAAACGTCCCACTCCTTTTTGAACCGGAAGATCTTCATAGGTGTAAATTGGGGCATCAGCCTTTTCTTTTTCCTTTACAAGCTCCATCGCGCGGTCAAAATCCACATTTAGCGGATCTTCTCCTTTTTCCAGTGAGACGAACTTTTTCCCGAACCTTACATACGGACCATATCGCCCATTGTTCACTTCTACGTTCTCTCCTTTATATTCCCCCAATTTCTTCGGAAGTTGAAAAAGATCCATCGCCTCTTCATAGGTAACCGAATCTAATGTCTGGTCCGGACCTAAACTTGCAAACTTTGGTTTTTCATCATCTTCCACAGAACCAATTTGTACCATAGGTCCAAATTTGCCCAATCTCACACTTACCGGCTTGCCAGTTTCAGGATCTTCACCAAGGATGCGCTCTCCAACTTCGCGATCGGCATTCTTTGCAACATCCTGCACATGTGGATGGAAATCTTTGTAGAATTCCTTCATCATATGCGTCCATTCCTCGTTCCCTTCAGCTATATCATCAAAATTCTGCTCCACTTTCGCGGTAAAATTATAATCGAGAATATTTGAAAAGTGATTTACAAGAAAATCATTGACCACCATCCCTGTCGCAGTAGGTACAAGTTTGCCCTTGTCACTACCAACGGTCTCGGTTAATTTTTCTTCAGATATCTTATTCTGCTTCAGAAACAGCTGTGCATAATCACGCTCATTTCCGTCTACAGAGCCTTTATCTATGTATTTCCTATTCTGAATCGTAGAAATAGTAGGAGCGTATGTGGACGGACGGCCAATACCTAATTCTTCAAGCTTTTTAACCAAAGAAGCTTCCGTATACCTGTATGGTGGACGGGTAAATCTTTCGGTGGCCGAAATATATTCGTTCTCAAGACTTTCGTTTTGCTTAAGAGCAGGCAACATTCCGCTTTGCTCCTCATCTTCTTCATCAGATCCTTCTAAATATACCTTTAGAAATCCATCGAATTTAAGAACCTCACCATTTGCTGTAAACTGCTTATCATGTTTATCTGCTTCAATCTTAACATTGGTACGTTCCAGTTGTGCTTCACTCATCTGTGAAGCAATCGCCCTTTTCCAGATAAGTTCATAAAGCCGCTGCTGATCCCTATCTGCATTTACAGAATGATTCTCAAAACTTGTGGGACGTATCGCCTCATGCGCTTCCTGTGCTCCTTTCGATTTTCCTTTGAACTGTCGCGACTTTGCATATTTTTCCCCATAAGCCTTTAAAATCTCCTTTTTAGCTCCTTTTCTTGCATCATCAGAAAGGTTTACGCTATCGGTCCTCATATAAGTGATATGACCGGCTTCGTACAGGCGCTGCGCCATAGTCATCGTCTTACTTACAGAGAAATAAAGTTTTCTGGAAGCCTCCTGTTGCAGAGTAGACGTGGTAAATGGTGGTGCCGGAGATTTCTTTGCCGGCTTAGTAGTAAGATCTGCTACTTTAAATTTTGCTTCTAAATTTTGCTCCAGAAATTTGCGCGCTTCCTCTTTTGTATTAAAGTTCTTCGGAATTTTAGCTTTAAATGTTTTACCCTCTTCCGTAGAAAATTCGGCATCAATTCTATAAGAAGCTTCAGGGGTAAATTCTGTAATTTCACGTTCGCGCTCTACAATTAATCTAACCGCAACGCTCTGAACACGACCTGCCGATAGCCCGCCTTTTACCTTCCTCCATAAAACCGGAGAAAGCTCGTAACCCACCAGCCTGTCCAGCACGCGTCTTGCCTGTTGCGCGTTTACAAGGTTATAATCTATATCACGCGGATTATCAATAGCTTTTAAAATAGCCGATTTAGTAATTTCGTGAAAAACAATTCGTTTCGTTTTAGCTTTATCAAGTTTCAGTTCTTCTGCCAAGTGCCAGGCAATCGCTTCTCCTTCACGATCTTCATCACTCGCCAGCCATACCATACCTGCATCCTTCGCCAAACCTTTTAGCTTGCGGACTACATCTTTTTTGTCCTTAGAAACTATATATTTAGGTGTAAAATCCCCTTCTGTGTCTACCCCAAGTTCTTTTGTGGGTAAATCTGCAATATGTCCAAAGCTTGAGGCTACTTTAAAATCCTTACCCAAAAATTTTTCAATGGTTTTGGCTTTGGCAGGAGACTCCACAATCACTAAATTCTTTGTCATAAATCAAATATTTATTCGTGCAAAAGTATATCAATTTTTTTTTAACCAGATAAATCTTCACAATAAACCCTCTTAAAACATTTTCCCACTTCACATAGTACAACAAAAAGGCCCGCAAAAATGCGGGCCACAAAACCAAAAACAGACAAGAACTAATTCAGACTAAAGGAACTTATAAGGTTAATTTGGTTGTTCTTGTAATTGTATTGATGTAAAATATTGCCCCCAATCATTAACAACACTTCATCCAGAGGAATAATGTCATAGGTGTTAACGTCCTCAAAATGATCTGTCATTGTAAGATCGGGGGTATTTGTTGTATCATAAATTTTCAATCCGGCATTACCATCGCAAATAAACAGTTGATCACCTCTTACCCCAAGCCCATATGGATTTTCCATCTCATAAGTCATTAAGGTCTGTGGATTGGATTTGTCTGCAATATCTATTACCAGCAGTTCGCTCTCCTGCTGTCCACAAAAATTGCCGCCGCGCACCGTGACATAGGCTATATCATCTTTTACTACCACAGGATCACACCCCAACACGTGTCTTATCATGGAAACGAAAGCAGGAGATTCAGGATTCTCTATACTATATATATACATCCCGGTGGTACTACCCAGAAAAAGATGGTCCTCCTGATTAAAAATCGTTTCGATATCCCAGCCCACATATTCTTCAAAAACTTTTTGAGGTTGCGAAAGTGCTGCTATATCAAAAACCGAAATGTTCTGCTGGTCTACCACATACAAGTAATCTGCAACAATTTTAAATCTGGCTAAAGAACCTCCCGTTCCAGTACTGTTCCCCCCAGAACTTTCAAAAGCAGCATTATCTACTGCCCAACCGGGCTGTGCAACCATTTCTATACGTCTTCTCTCCATAGAATATCCAAGGATAACCTCCTGCTCAGGATCAAAATTTTCAGTATCTACAAAAGCAGCCTCTTCAGGAATATTAAAATTAGCATTAGAAAAGACATCCTTTGCCCTTTCCACCTGTTTAATATTTTCAATATTGGAAATATCGAAAACCACCAGGTCCATTCCGCTGTCGGCATACAGCATATCGTTTTTCACAGCAATATCTAAATTCCGCGGAATGTTGATGTAGTAAATTTCTTTCGGCGCATAAGGGTCACGATTGTCGATTACGTGAACGCCCTGATATTTATCATTGACAAAAACATAATCTTTATAAGAGTAAATTTTACCAACTTCGGTAATTACCCTCGGCTCCTGGATTTTTACAGAAGCACGAAATTCAGCAATAGACTGTGTGATGGGCACAGCTACATCGTAGTAATCCCCTACCTGTTCCTGTTTCTCACAAGATGTAAAAAACAAAAGGAACAGGGCTAGAAAAGGAATAAATGTTCGTTTTTTCATGATGGTTGATTTTCTTTTAGATGCACGAAAAGGTAAAAGGTTGCGTGATATTTATAAAATAATCACTGTCACTTTGTCATAAATTTGTTTCACCCTATCTTTGCCCGTCAAAAACACCCAAAGTGATTGCTGTTTTATGGAGAAGATATTAGACGAGAAACAACAGGGAAACACCCTGGTAATGGAGCCCAGAAAAGGCAACAGCCGCAAACTTTTTATCGAAAGTTACGGCTGCGCCATGAATTTTAGCGATAGCGAAATTGTAGCATCGATACTTTCTAAGGAGGGCTTTGACACCACTCAGAAACTGGAAGAAGCAGACCTTGTGCTGGTAAATACCTGTTCTATTAGAGAAAAAGCAGAGCAGACAGTAAGGAAACGTCTTGAAAAGTACAATGCGGTTAAAAAAATAAATCCGAAAATGAAAGTGGGGGTGTTGGGCTGCATGGCAGAACGCCTCAAAAGTAAATTCTTAGAAGAAGAAAAAATTGTTGATCTCGTGGTGGGTCCAGACGCATATAAGGATTTGCCAAATCTCATCAATGATGTAGAAGAAGGGCGCGATGCTGTAAACGTATTGCTTTCCAAAGAGGAAACTTATGGAGATATTTCTCCTGTACGGTTGCAGAGCAACGGCGTATCTGCTTTTGTTTCTATTACCCGTGGCTGTGATAATATGTGTACATTTTGCGTAGTTCCATTTACACGGGGCAGGGAACGAAGCCGGGATCCACAAAGCATTGTGGAGGAAGTAAATCATTTGGCAGCAAAAGGCTATAAAGAAATCACCTTACTAGGGCAAAACGTCGATAGTTATTTATGGTATGGTGGCGGACTAAAAAAAGATTTCAAAAATGCCTCGGAAATGCAAAAAGCAACTTCGGTTAATTTCTCAGCTTTATTGAAATTATGCGCTGAAGCACAACCCAAGATGAGAATTCGGTTTTCGACCTCCAATCCTCAGGATATGACTATGGATGTGATCGAAACTATGGTTAACTACAGGAATATTTGCAACTATATTCATCTCCCTGTGCAAAGTGGAAGCGATAGAATTTTAAAGAAAATGAACCGTCTGCATACCCGGAAAGAGTATTTTGAAATGATTGATAATATTAAAAAATTAATACCCGACTGCGGAATTTCACATGATATTATTACCGGATTCCCCACAGAAACTGAAGAAGATCACCAGGATACACTGGAATTAATGGAGTATGTAAAGTATCACTTTGGATACATGTTTTCTTATTCTGAAAGACCGGGAACGATGGCCGAGCGCAAATTTGAAGATGATGTCCCGGAAGAGACAAAGAAAAGAAGACTTACAGAAATTGTGAACCTTCAGCGTAAACACAGCTTATACAGAACACAGACTTTTATTGGCAAGACTGTAGAAGTTTTAATAGAAAAAGAATCTAAAAAATCTGATGCTCAATGGAGCGGAAGAACCCAGCAAAGTACAGTAGCCGTTTTTCCAAAAGGAGATTACAAAATAGGAGATTTTGTTAATGTAAAAATTAACGACTGTACCAGCGCCACATTAATTGGCGAAGCTATAGGTTTAAGCAACAATAATTAACAGTTAAATATTTCAGTTGATTAGATACTGATTACTTAATACTCAATACTGCATACTTTAAATGGAATCAGTACAAGCAATAAAGCAAAGGTTTGGAATTATAGGAGACGACCCAAAGGTGAATCGCTCCGTAGAAAAAGCTATTCAGGTTGCCCCAACAGATATTTCTGTGCTGGTAACCGGGGAGAGCGGTGTGGGAAAAGAAAGCATCCCAAAAATCATCCACTCCCTGTCCCATAGAAAACATGGGAAATACATCGCAGTTAACTGCGGCGCCATTCCGGAAGGTACTATAGACAGTGAGCTTTTTGGGCACGAAAAAGGTGCTTTTACAGGAGCGACCCAGACACGTAACGGCTATTTTGAAGTTGCAGATGGAGGCACGATTTTCCTCGATGAAGTTGGAGAATTACCACTTCCTACGCAGGTAAGGCTTCTTCGTGTACTTGAAAACGGGGAATTTATAAAAGTAGGATCTTCTAAGGTTCAGAAAACCGATGTAAGGATAGTCGCGGCGACCAATATCAACATGTTTGAGTCAATCAAGAAAGAGAAGTTCCGGGAAGATTTATATTATCGTCTAAGCACGGTAGAAATTAATCTGCCTCCGCTAAGAGAACGAAAAAGTGATATACATTTGCTTTTCAGAAAGTTCGCTGCAGACTTTGCGCTCAAATACAAGATGCCTACAATTAGACTGGAGGACGATGCTGTGGAGTTGCTACTAAAATACCGTTGGGGCGGAAACATTCGGCAGCTTCGAAACATAGCCGAGCAGATTTCTGTGCTTGAGCAACAGCGAAGCATAAACGCTGAAGACCTGAAACATTATTTGCCTGATATTGGCAGTAATTTGCCTGCAATCATTTCAGAAAAAAGGAAAGAAGGAGATTTTAGCAACGAAAGGGAAATTCTTTACAAAGTTCTCTTTGACATGAAAAATGACCTAAATGATCTTAAAAAGCTTACCCTGAAGTTAATGGAAGATGGAGATTCCAAAAAAGTTCAGGATGAAAATGAAAGTCTTATTCAGAAAATCTACGGTGAAGATGAAGAAGATATAGACACAGAAGAATTGGAAAACGAAAGACTGGAAGTTTTGCAGATTCCGCAAAATAGCCCCAAGTCTGAACTTCAGGATGCGCGGGATAAATATTATTTCGCAGAAGAGATTGAAGAAGAGGAAACACTTTCTTTACAGGATAAAGAACTGGAACTCATTAAAAAATCCCTTGAACGCCATGCGGGAAAGAGAAAGGCTGCAGCCGAAGAATTGGGGATTAGCGAAAGAACACTTTACAGGAAAATAAAACAATACGATCTCTGATTAAAGATTAAATTAAGCTGCCAGTTTAAACTGGGCGACAACACTGATAAAAATCTATGAAAAAATTCACCATTCTATTCTGTTCCATTTTATTACTGAGTCTTCAGTCGTGCGGAATATATTCTTTCACCGGTGCCAACACAGGAGATGCAGAATCTTTTCAGGTAAATTTCTTCCAGAACCAGGCAGATCTTGTGGAGCCGGGAATTGACAGACTCTTCACACTGGCACTCCAGGATCTAATTCAGAATCAGACCAACCTGAGCCTTGCCAATGAAAATGCGGATCTCATTTTTGAGGGCGAAATTGTGGATTATTATGTTGCGCCTATGACTTCCACAGCAAATAATACTGCCGCTCAAAACCGGCTTACAATTGCGGTAAATGTGAGATTCTATAATACACTTGAGCCAGAAAAGGACTTTGAGCGTGTTTTCTCCTTCTATTACGATTATCCGGCTACCACGCAATTAGTGGGCGGAGACCTGGAAACAGCCCTTGATGAAATCTACACACGTATAACCCAGGATATTTTTAATGCTGCTTTAACAGATTGGTAATGGATATAAATGAATTTACATACTTACTGCAGCATCCCGGGAATGTAACCAAAGAACACTCTGGCGAACTGGAAGAAATCCTTACTAAATATCCTTATTTTCAGGCTGCCCGGGCACTTAGATTAAAAGGTCTTAAAGAAAACAGGTCATTTAGCTATAACAGTGCATTAAAGAAAACCGCAGCTTATACTACAGATAGAAGTGTGCTGTTCGATTATATCACCTCTCCTGAATTTAATCAAAACCAGATTGCAGAGCAGATTAAAGAGCAGGAAAAAAGGCTGAAAGAAATTACGGTCTTTGAAGCTGAAGAAGTTCATGGGAAAAGAAGTATGGCTATAGATGATGCCATAAAAATGAAGCAATCTGAATCTGATAGAGTCATGGATCCTGCTCTTTTTGAAAGACCGGAAAAAGAAGAGACACCCGAAAAAAGGCAAATATCGACCAATACTTCTCCGGAAGAAGAAGAACTAAAAATTGGAGAGCCTTTAGACTTAAATGCTTCAGAATCACATTCTTTTGCAGAATGGCTTCGATTAACTTCTGCAAAACCCGTGGAAAGAGAAACTTCTTCTTCCAAAGAAAAAATAGAAAATCAAGATCAGGAGGAGAGCGATAAGCCTCTATCGAAGAAGTTTGATCTTATAGATGAGTTTATTTCTAAAAGCCCCAAAATAAAACCGGGAAAATCAACTGGCAAAACGAATCTTGCCGAAAGGAGCTCTGTCACCCCCGAAGCTTTGATGACAGAGACTTTAGCCAAGGTATACCTGGAGCAGAAAAACTATAAAAAAGCGATACAAGCTTATAAAATATTAATTTTGAAAAATCCCGAAAAAAGTGGTTTCTTTGCAGACCAAATTCGGGCAATCGAGAAATTACAAGAAAATAATACTGACTAAGAATGAGCACATTCACGATTTTTTTAGCCTTAATAGTTATAGTAGCATTTTTGCTAATTGTAGTAATTATGGTACAGAATCCTAAAGGAGGCGGACTTTCTTCTTCTTTTGGAGGCGGCGGACAACAGGTAGGTGGCGTAAAGAAAACCAATGACTTTTTAGACAAAAGCACATGGACCCTTGCTACTTTACTACTCGTCCTTATTTTACTTTCCAATGTAACAATTATGGATGACGGTCCAGGCTCTACAGGAGTTTTTGAAAGTGATACTGATGTTGAAATGAATGTACCGCAACCTGTGCAGCAACCAGCAACAAACGAAGAGTAGTATACTACTTCCTTACTTTACAGAGTATATAAATGCCAGCTTATGACAAGCTGGCATTTTTTTTTGCCATTTGTCAGTTATTTTGCAGTGGCACAATTTTCGAAACATTCACTGTCGAGTTAAAAAATTAATTAACCTAAATAATATTAAAAATGGGACTAAACATTAAACCGCTCTCAGACAGAGTTCTTATTGAGCCTGCAGCAGCAGAAACTAAAACTGCTTCAGGAATTTACATTCCGGAAACCGCTAAAGAAAAACCACAAAGAGGTAAAGTTGTTGCCGTAGGCAAAGGAACAAAGGACCACGAGATGACCGTAAATGTTGGGGATATGGTTCTTTATGGCAAGTACGCCGGTACCGAACTTAAGCTGGAAGGTTCAGATTACCTTATCATGAGAGAAGACGATATACTTGCAATAGTATAAACTCTTTTTAATTTTCAGAAAACTTAAAGATTAACCAATTACCCCTGAAAAATTTCAGGATAAAAAAATTTAAAAAATGGCAAAAGATATAAAATTTGACATTCAGGCACGTGACGGAATTAAACGCGGTGTGGATGCTCTTGCAAATGCAGTAAAAGTAACTTTAGGTCCTAAAGGACGTAATGTAATTATCAGTAAATCCTTTGGTGCTCCAACAGTAACCAAAGATGGAGTTACAGTAGCAAAAGAAATCGAGCTGGAAGATCCTTTGGAGAACATGGGAGCTCAGATGGTAAAAGAAGTTGCTTCTAAAACCAATGATCTTGCCGGAGACGGTACTACTACAGCTACTGTTCTTGCACAGGCTATCGTAAAAGAAGGTTTGAAGAACGTTGCTGCGGGTGCAAACCCTATGGATCTTAAACGAGGAATCGATAAAGCGGTAACTGCTTTAACTGCAGACCTTGCCAACCAGACTAAAGAGGTTGGAGATTCTTCTGAAAAAATCAAGCAGGTAGCTTCCATTTCTGCAAATAACGATGAGCTTATTGGTGAATTGATCGCTGAAGCTTTTGGAAAAGTAGGAAAAGAAGGAGTAATCACTGTAGAAGAAGCAAAAGGTACCGAGACTTACGTCGACGTAGTGGAAGGTATGCAGTTTGACAGAGGTTATCTTTCTCCTTATTTCGTTACCAATAGCGAAAAGATGACTGCAGATCTTGAAAGTCCTTACATACTATTGTTCGACAAAAAGATCTCTTCAATGAAGGACCTTCTTCCAATTCTTGAACCTGTAGCACAATCTGGAAAACCTCTTTTAATTATTGCTGAAGATGTAGACGGAGAAGCACTTGCTACTTTGGTTGTAAACAAACTTAGAGGTTCTTTAAAAATTGCTGCTGTTAAGGCACCAGGTTTTGGAGATAGAAGAAAAGCTATGTTGGAAGATATCGCTCTTCTCACAGGTGGTACTGTAATTTCTGAAGAAAGAGGATTTACTCTTGAAAATGCAACTATCGATCAATTAGGTACTGCAGAGAAAGTAGCTATTGATAAAGATAATACCACAATCGTAAATGGCGCTGGGGAGCAGAAAGATATTGAAGATCGTGTTAACCAGATTAAAGCTCAAATCGAATCTACAACTTCAGATTACGACAGGGAAAAACTACAGGAGCGTCTTGCAAAATTAGCAGGTGGTGTTGCTGTACTTTACGTTGGCGCAGCTTCAGAAGTTGAAATGAAAGAGAAGAAAGACCGTGTAGACGATGCACTTCACGCAACCCGCGCGGCTGTGGAAGAAGGAATTGTAGCCGGTGGTGGTGTTGCACTTGTACGTGCTATAAAAGTACTTTCAGATATTTCTTCTGAAAATGCTGATGAAGCTACTGGAATTAAAATTATTGCTAAGGCTATCGAAGCTCCTCTTCGTACTATCGTAGAGAATGCAGGTGGTGAAGGTTCTGTGGTAATTAACAAAGTACTTGAAGGTGATAAGGACTTTGGTTACGATGCAAAAACCGACACTTTTGTTGATATGATGAAAGCAGGTATTATCGATCCTAAGAAAGTAACAAGAGTAGCTCTTGAAAATGCTGCTTCTGTTGCCGGAATGATCCTTACTACAGAATGCGCGTTAGTTGACATCCCCGAAGATAACGGTGGCGGTGGAATGCCAGGCGGAATGGGCGGCGGAATGCCAGGAATGATGTAGTGGCACGGTCACAGCGAATAAACTTAAACCCGCTTCTTTTAACTGAAGCGGGTTTTTTAATTTCTATTAGTCCGATAAAAATTTTCTTCTGAAAAAAATGTACTACGAAAAAGGACAATTTTCGGTATCTAGTAGTGGTTAAGCTACTTTAGGAAAATGGGGAATTATTACTCTTGCTTTCCTCTTGTTTTTAGAAAATATTTTGGGTTTACTCCGTATTTTTCTTTAAATATCTTGGAAAAATAACTTCGGTTATTCAGACCAATCGCACTAACTATTTCAGAAATATTCTTTTCAGAATTTATAAGCATTTCCTTTGCTGCTTCCAGCTTTATGTGCTGCATGTATTTGTTTACAGTAAGGTCATAAACATACTTAAAACCTTCCTGAAGCTTATTTACATTGGTTCCAGCCTCTTTGGCAAGCGACTCCACCGTAAGATTGCTACCAAGATCCCCCTGAATTCTCTTTGCCACATAATCTACTTTGTCGATATCAGATTTTCTTAAAATTTGCGGCAGCCTGTTTTCATCTTCATCGTCCTGGTACTGTGAAATCTGGATCACCAACATTTCATACGCTTTTCCTTCAAGAAAAATAGAACGTAAAAATCCGGTTAAATTTTTCTGGTTGACCTCATCCATAAGGTCTGCTGCCTTTATACTATAATTTCCCTGGTAAAAAAATTGCTGCTCTGCCACCTCATCTCTAAAAAGACTGGTTAGAGTGGGGTCAAGATCCTTAAAGTCGTGATTTGGTCTTCGGCTAAAGACAGACCTTATAATTTCCAGACTCGATACGTGTGTACTCTGATTGGCTTTAAAATGTAACACATGGCCGTTGTAGCCACTGCTGGATACAATTATATTTTGGTAGGTCTCTATGGTATGAATCTTTGCAGAATCCTGAAAAGCATGTCCTACGCTCCCTTCTGAACAAAAAATGAACTTCAGAGGATGAACGGTGTTTAAAGAAAAACATATTTGAACGTCCTCATAGAACTTACAGTTATAGGCAATAAAGCCAATTCCTGAATCAAAACTGGAGCCTCTAATAAACCCTTCTCCTATTTCTTTAGGTATTTCGAGTGTGATTTCTCCACTTCCGTTCCTGACAGAAGCACTAATAGATTCTGCTATATCCTGAATTATTTCATGTACAGGTAAGGTTTTAACGTCTATTCTCATTCTTTATTAAGGCTTTAAGCCATTTTAATAAGCCACGGAGCTTCCTGTTTTTTATCTGATACTATTTACTCTGAGCATTTCTTTCCGTAACGTAAAATTAATATTTGCCCTCATTTCAAAGAGTACTCTGCACATTTTATGGCTATTAGAATAATAGTAATGGGAAAAACGTTATTCCCGTCACGCAACCTAAATTTTTTACTGAAAGTAACATATGAATTAAGATTAGTTCGAATAACAGTAATAGGATCTAATCAAAAAAGTGATCTTTATTTTTTAAAATAGCGGCGGATTATGTTCTTCTGTTTCTTAAAATACCATCTATGACATTGGTTTACGTATTACTGGGACTGGAAATAGTAGTTGTCCTGGTCGTTTCCTATATCCTTATCAGGAAAATGATTAAGACATTTAAAAAAAAGAAAGAGAAATCTTTTTAATGATTCCGGCTTTTTCGAAGTCTTTTCTGCATTTTTTATAAAGTCATTAGTTTATAGTGGCTCTTCTTAGCTAAGCCGAAACTTTTCTTCAACTCTTCTTATTTATTTCAGTTAAGCTGGAATTCTAAAAGCATTAGCTCAAAAATCGATCGCGCTCCATTTTTTCTGAAATGTAAGAATCATGATCAAGAGCGAATCTTTTTGCTGAAATAATAAAAATTTCAATATCCTTTTCTTTTGCGTTTTCGGAGAGCTGCATATAATCCCTTACCTTTATTGCAAAAAAAGGAATTATGGCTAATAATTATTACGATCCTGCAGATTTAAGAAAATTTGGGGAAATTACAGAATGGAGCGAAGAACTGGGATCTAAATTCTTTGACTACTACGGAAAAGTTTTTGAAGAAGGCGCGCTTACCGCCCGGGAAAAATCACTTATAGCCCTTGCCGTCTCCCATGTGGTTAAGTGTCCATATTGTATAGACGCTTATACTAAAGACGGGCTGCAACGCGGAATCACCAAAGAAGAAATGATGGAAGCCGTACATGCAGGAGCTGCGATAGAAAGTGGGGCCACCCTTGTACATGGCGTACAAATGATGAATAAGTATAAGAAACTCAGCATGTAATTTCTTCTGAAGTTATTCGTCTAAAAGCAACAGCACCCAACTTTTTTCAATTTATTGACTATTCCCGTATGCCTTTAAAATCACTAAAAGCCAGAGAAAACGACCTTTCCAGTCCTTCAAAACAACAGGAATTCCTCAACAACGGAATTTTTAGCGACGGTGAACTTCCGCGGTTTAAAGATAAAATTGCAGAAACCAATCAACTTCCTTTAAAACCCAAAAAGCTGGAAATCCTTCAGCTTAATCTGGGGTATATGTGTAATCAGGTTTGTTCGCATTGCCATGTAGATGCGGGGCCAGATCGTAAGGAGATTATGACTGTAGACACAATGCAGCAATGCCTGGAAGTAATTAAAACAACCGGGGCACATACATTGGATTTAACTGGTGGCGCTCCCGAAATGAACCCTAATTTTCGCTGGTTCGTGAAAGAAGCGTCAAAAGCCGGAATTAAGGATTTTATCGTGCGTTCCAACCTTACAATTATCCTTGCAAACAAAAAGTATCACGATTTACCGGAATTCTTTAAAAAGTATAACGTACATGTGATCTCTTCCCTGCCCTTCTATAAAAAGGAGAAAACCGACAAACAACGCGGCAGCGGAGTTTTTGACAAATCGATAAAAGCTTTGCAAATGCTCAACAAGGTTGGTTATGCCCAAGAAGGTACAGGCTTAAAGTTAGACCTTGTGTATAATCCTTCCGGAGCATTTTTACCTACAAATCAGCAGGCGATGGAACGGGATTTCAAATCTGCCCTTAAAAAGGATTTCGATATTGACTTTAATAGCCTCTTTGCTATTACCAATCTGCCAATAAGCCGGTTCCTGGAGTTTTTAATAGCTTCAGAAAATTATGAAGATTATATGTATGCCCTGGTGGAAGCCTACAATCCTGCAGCTGTAGAAAATGTAATGTGCACCAATACCATTTCAATCAGTTGGGATGGCTGGCTCTATGACTGCGATTTTAACCAAATGCTTGATTTAAAGGTGAACAGTAAAGTGAAGCACATCAGCGATTATAACGAAGACTTGCTTAACAACAGAGAAATTCTAATTTCCCAGCATTGTTACGGTTGTACGGCCGGGGCAGGGAGCAGTTGCCAGGGAACAGTGGCCTAAAAATGGCAATTTTAGATGCAGAAAGATTCAAAAGATAGCTTACTCCTCATTTTCACCCGAAATCCTGAGCTGGGAAAGGTAAAAACCCGGCTGGCAAAGGACACCGGCGACAAAATTGCTCTGGAAATCTATAAATTTCTTCTGAAGCACACAATTTCGGTTACAAAAGAGCTAAAAATCACCAAAAGAGTCTATTATTCTGAAGAAATTCAACAAAATGACGTTTGGGAGACTTCTTTTTTTGAGAAAAAGCTTCAAAAAGGCAGTTCTTTAGGTGAGCGCATGGAAAATGCTTTTGAAGAAGGCTTTCAGGATGGATATCGAAAAATTGCAATTATCGGTAGTGATTTGTTCGACATTCAGCAAAAAGATTTGGAAGAAGCTTTCTTTGAACTTCAGAAGAATGAGTATGTAATAGGTCCCGCACAAGATGGCGGGTATTATTTTTTAGGGATGAAATCTTTAAATTGCAGTTTGTTTTCAGAAAAAAAATGGGGAACAAGTTCTGTTCTTCAGGACACATTAAAAAATCTACAAGACCATCAGGTAAAATTGCTTAAGTCCAGGAATGATGTCGATACTTTCGAGGATATTAAAGATCATCCGGCTTTTCAGCAATTTCTGAAATAACAGCATTATGATAAAACAAATTAAAGAATCTACAGACTTTCTTATTTCCCGCGGATTTGCTGCTCCGGAAGTAGGAATTATCCTGGGCACAGGCCTGGGAAAATTAATTGAGGAAATTGAAATAGAAGCCGAAGTGAGCTACAACCACATTCCCTATTTCCCTACTGCGACGGTAGAATTTCACAAAGGAAAACTTATCTACGGAAGCCTGGAAGGAAAAAAAGTAGTGGTCATGCAGGGGCGTTTCCATTTATACGAAGGTTATACGCTGCAGGACGTGACTTATCCTGTGAGGGTAATGAAGCATTTGGGTATTCAGAAATTATTGGTTTCTAACGCTGCGGGATCTATAAACCTTGACTTTAAAAAAGGTGAAATTATGCTTATTGAAGATCATCTTAACCTTTTGGGTGGTTCTCCCCTCGCCTTTTACGGTGTGGAGCATTTGGGAGAAAGGTTTGTAGATATGAGCCAGCCTTACGATCCCGTGATGAACAAAGCTTTAGAAGAAGCGGCTAAAAAGAACAATATTACCCTGCACAAAGGTGTTTATGCCTCGGTGCTTGGACCGCAACTTGAAACGAAAGCAGAATATCGCTACCTGAAAATTATTGGTGCAGATGCCGTGGGGATGAGCACCGTTCCTGAGGTTATTGTGGCAAATCACCTTAAAATTCCGGTTTCGGCGGTTTCTGTAATTACAGATGAAGGAGATCCCGACAACCTGGAGCCGGTGAACATCCAGGATATCATTGCTATGGCCGAAAAAGCCGAACCTAACATGATTAGCCTTTTTAGGGAAGTAATAAAAGATTTATAAGAAATGAGTTACCTGGAAACCACCCGAAATGTGTACCGCGATGCTGCACTTACTCCAGATGTTGGGCTATGTTGCACTACAAATCCCATTTGGGAACTACCCGGATTAAAAATCCCGAAGATCATGCAGGAGATGAATTACGGCTGTGGCAGTACGGTTAATCCCCGTGATCTTTCCAACAACCCAAAGATTTTGTATGTTGGTGTTGGCGGTGGAATGGAACTGCTTCAATTCGCCTATTTTTCTAGAAAAAATGACGGTGTTATTGGAGTAGATTCTGTAGATGAAATGCTTGAGGCTTCCCGGAAAAATTTCAAAGAAGCCGAACTTCAGAATAATTGGTTTAAAAGTGATTTTGTAGAACTGAAAAAGGGTGATGCGCTGGATTTACCAGTGGCGGACAATTCTATAGACGTTGCCGCCCAAAATTGTCTCTTCAATATTTTTAAAACCGAAGATCTCAAAAAAGCGCTGGAAGAAATGTACCGTGTGCTAAAACCGCATGGCAGATTGGTAATGAGCGATCCTTCCTGTGAACAGCCTATGAATGACGAACTGCGGAATGACGAACGTTTGAGGGCTTTATGCCTTAGCGGCTCACTTCCGCTTAAAGAGTATATAAAAGCGCTGACAGATGTTGGCTTCGGGACTATAGAAATACGTGCAAGAAAACCTTATCGCATTCTCGATCCTAAACATTATCCTACAGAGGAGTTAATTTATATAGAATCTGTTGAAGTGGCTGCTATTAAAGACCCTATGCCAGAAGACGGACCTTGTGTTTTTACTGGTAAAGCTGCAATTTATTACGGAGACGAGGATTACCTTGATGACAAAAAAGGCCATGTTTTGTTACAAAATCAGCCCCTGGCGGTTTGTGACAAGACAGCGGCAGCACTGGCAGATTTAAACAGGAATGATATTTTTATCAGCGAATCTACCTTCCATTATGATGGCGGAGGTTGTTGTTAGGTTTTTTATTCTTTAGACCTATTTAGTTTTTGATTAGCACCTCAAACCTGACAGGTTTTCGAAACCTGTCAGGTTTAAACATCTGAATATCAAAATAATGTGTTGTATAAACGATTTTTATTTAAATTACAATTGTAATGATCACAAAATTATGAAGCTAAATGGATAAACTCGAAAATGATTTCTTCTACCACATCTACAATAGGGGAAATGATAAACAGGATGTTTTTCTTGAAAAAGAAAACTATTCTCATTTTCTAAAACTTTTAAAAAAGCACATTATACCTGCTGCGGATGTTTATTCCTACTGCCTGCTCACAAATCACTTTCATATTCTGGTGAGAATTAAAGAAGAAGCTCAACATCCATCAAAGAACTTTTCGAACCTTTTCAATGCATATACAAAAGCCTTAAATAAAAAGTATAACAGAACCGGAAGTCTCTTTCAGCGACCATTCAAACGAAAAAGAGTAACAAATGAAGATTATCTGAAACACCTAATAGTCTAC
Source organism: Autumnicola lenta (assembly GCF_031846515.1). Lineage (NCBI taxonomy): Bacteria > Pseudomonadati > Bacteroidota > Flavobacteriia > Flavobacteriales > Flavobacteriaceae > Autumnicola > Autumnicola lenta. Next base: position 29,442 of record NZ_JAVRHO010000010.1, on the reverse strand, counting down.
ATTCACCTCAATCCTGAAGCACATAATCTAATTGATGATTTTCAGGATTATCCTTATTCTTCTTTTTCATCTCTTTTAAGCGTTAAAGTAACTTCTTTGGCAAGAGCAGAAGTCATGAATTTGTTTGACAATAAAAGTAACTTTGAGTTTGTTCATCGCAATTCCAAAACGATAAATAATGAGGTATTAAAAGCAATTACTTTTGAGTAACTAACCGTAGTCAAACCTGACAGGTTTTCGAAACCTGTCAGGTTTAAATTCATGTAAGTCAACCTTGATACAATTGGTAATCAGAATTAACTTTTGCAATTTTAAAAATCATTCAAATCCCAGTTATATTCATAAAACCCGGTATTCTTTCTTTCGGAAATTTTGCTTGTCCGGAATTGATTTATGTACTGAATAAAGCTTTTTCCGTCCTTTGTAAAATCCTCTTTGTACCACTTGAAAATTTCCGAAAGCAATACTTCACCTTCCCTTACTTTAATAAAGGCGGGATCGTTTAAAGTTTTTATAGTCTGCTCCTGAAGTTGCTGCTCTAAGGTTTCCGGCTTATAAGCTTCAGAAATTAAGGGCGGACAACTTTTTGCGGCACAAACCAAAGCAAAATGAAAACGTTCTTCTGAAGGAAAATTTCCAAAAAGCAATTCGTGTTCAATTTGATCCAGCGTAACAGATTGTAATGCGAGGCTATGCGGTTGTTTAGCAAAAAAACCTTCGATCTCCAGCGGAGAATTAACCGGATATTCTTTTACTATTCCGTTAATCACCGAAAGATTATAAGCATTGATCCAGAAAGCTTTATAGACCTCCTCCTCTTCAGGATTGGCCTTAAAACGTTTTGCCAGGTTGAGCAGCTGATGGAGGTCTTCAGGATTTTCTTTAATTTCGCCGTATTTCACCTTGCCGTCTTCCACATAATTCTGAAAAAAATTGTCGGCTTTTGTAAAAAATTCGGATGTATCTTGCGCTGAAAGAACTGCGGAAAACAGCAGGATCAAAAAGGTTAAATGCTTCATCAAATCTTAAAATTAAGGTTATTCGAACTTTTGCGTCTAATTTTTTATACTTTCAAGAATCGAACCATCCTTTAAACCTCCTCAAACTATAAAAAATATGGAGCACATCGTCATAATAGGTAATGGAATTTCGGGGATAACTGCAGCCAGACATATAAGGAAGAACTCTCAGAAGGAAATCACCGTTATTTCTGACGAAAACGAATATTTTTTTTCGCGTACGGCCCTTATGTATGTCTATATGGGGCATATGAAATGGGAGCATCTGGAGCCTTACGCCGATTGGTTTTGGGAGAAAAACAGGATCAATTTAAAATCGGGCCGGGTAGAGAAAGTAGATTTCGATTCCAAAGAATTACAGTTTTCCTCTGGAAATTCTTTGCGCTATGACAAACTTGTTCTTGCCACCGGCTCTGTCTACAACAAATACGGTTGGGAGGGAGAAAATCTGAAGGGCGTGCAGGGATTGGTAACCAAACAGGATCTTGAATTACTCGAAAAAAACTCAGCACAATGCAAGCATGCGGTCATTATAGGCGGCGGATTAATTGCTGTTGAACTGGCAGAAATGCTGCGCACCAGGAAAATTGAAGTGACTATTTTAGTCCGTGAAAATGCTTTTTGGGGAAACGTCCTACCTGCTAACAATGCAAAAATGATTTCTGATCATATTGCATCCCACGGAGTAACTTTGCGCCATAAAACCGAACTGGATAAAATCCTGCCGGACGAAAATGGACATGTACGAGCAGTCACCACTAAAAGCGGGGAAGAAATTGAATGTCAGCTTGTAGGCCTTTGCACCGGCGTAAAACCGAGTATCGACTTTTTGCGGGATACAGCGTTGGAAATAGACAAAGGAATTTTAGTAAATAATTATTTAGAAACCAACATTCCCCATGTTTACGCCATTGGTGATTGTGCGCAGCAACGGGAAGTCATTGGCCAGCGAAAAGCTGTGGAAGCCGTCTGGTATACCGGTAGGATGATGGGCGAAACGCTTGCAAAAACCCTTACCGGAAATAAGATGAAGTATAATCCCGGAAACTGGTTTAACAGTGCAAAATTTTTTGATATTGAATACCAAACTTACGGTTGGGTCTGGGCTGAACCTAAAGAAAACGAACAGCATTTTCACTGGCAACATAAAGACAACACGAAAGCAATTACGATTGCTTTTGACACCGAAACCAGTCAGTTTCTCGGGATAAATACCTTCGGAATAAGGATGCGTCATGAAGTTTTTGACCGCTGGTTAAATGAAAAAAGGAGCATTGGCTATGTCTTGGCTAACCTTAAAGAGGCTAATTTCGACCCGGAGTTTTATACCCGTCATGAAAAGGAAATTTTCAGGAGTTTTGGAAAGGAATTCGAAAACACTTAATAAAAAAAGTTAATAGCTTAAGAAGTAGGTCCAGACCTCACAGGTTTTAAAAACCTGTGAGGTCTATATCACAGAAAAATGAAATACGAACCCCTAATAGCAGACAGGTATTACCATATTTACAACCGTGGTAATAATGGAGAAGATATTTTTAAAGAAGAAAAAAACTATAACTACTTTCTCCTTCTTTTAAAAAAGCACTTACTTCCAACTGCCAGTATTTTCTGCTATTGCCTGTTAAAAAATCATTTTCATCTTTTAATCAAAACAAAGGATATCAATAATAACCTCAGCATTTCACAAGGATTATCCAATTTATTTAATGCGTACGCAAAGGCAATAAATAAAGCATCTAATAGAAATGGAAGCTTATTTAAGGATAGGTTTCAAAGAAAGAAAATTGAAAGTGAAGATTACTTAATAACACTTATTCTTTATATTCATTTAAATCCTGAACATCATAATTTCACTGATGATTTCAGCACTTATAAACATTCTTCCTTTCAAAGCATTATTTCAGAAAAACCGACTTTACTCCAAAGGAAAGAAGTATTGAATCTATTTCATGATAAAGAAAACTTTAAAGACGTTCACTATTCAAGAAAAGCAGAAATTTTAGATCAAAAAGCAGAAATATTTATAGAATGAAGAACCCAGACCTCACAGGTCTTTGAGACCTGTGAGATCTCATCACAAAATCAAAACAATGAGCGACAAAATACACCACAATATGGCCCTCACGGGAGAGCCGCCGGAAACTATTTCCACTACCCAAAAAGTGGCTTCGGGGATAGGGCTTACCGGTTTGTTTATTCTCCTGCTGGCGGTTTTCAACGTTAATTTCCCCAACAAAACCCTTTTTCTGAGTTTAGCTATTGGGCTTATTGCAACCGGCACAATTATTTTTGCCAATGATGCTTATCTCGGCAAACACGCCGGAATAAAAAACGACGGACTCTGGTTTAAGCCGCTCACTTCCCGCGGACTCTGGGCCTGGGTTCTCGGCCTGGGATTAACTATTTTTTACATCGTGCTCTACTGGTTTCCGCAGTATTTGGGATTAAATGCTGACGGTGAAAATACAGGAATAGTTGCTCTTTTTGATCCCTTAAGTCAGCTAATTAGCGGCCAACCCGCCAGCCAATGGTTTGTTTACGGAACGCTCTACACCCTCGCGATCCTCATCTTTGGCTATAAATTTATCCTGAAATACCGTCACAACCGCTACGAAGTACTGCGTACCTTTTCTGTGATGTTCTTTCAGCTTGGTTTTGCATTTCTAATTCCGGAAATCCTGATGCGCTTAAATCAGCCGTATTTTAATCCGGCCAACATCTGGCCGCTTAATTACGATCTTTTTGCAGATTATAAGCTGGAAGGATTTTTTTCCGCAGGAAATGTAGGTCTACTTATGCTTTTCTTCGGGGTTGCTTCCGTATTTATAATTACCCCCATCCTTACCTACAAATATGGCAAACGCTGGTATTGTTCCTGGGTTTGTGGCTGTGGCGGGCTCGCAGAAACAGCCGGTGATCCTTACCGTCACCTTTCAGACAAATCCCTGGCGTCCTGGAAGTTTGAACGTTGGATCATCCACAGTGTCCTTGTGTTTGTTGTAGTAATGACCATTGCGGTCGTGTATAGTTTTTTAAGTGAAAACCCTTCAGAAACCTGGCTTAGCAGGGATGTTTTTCTTTGGGGTTCGGCAGGTTTTCTTACGCTTCTGTTCGCACTTATTATGATCTTTAAAAGGGATCAACTGGCTAAAGATGCAAAATATGCCGCTGTAGGTTTTCTGATGGTAATTTTGGCAATTATCAGCATCAATTATTTTAGCGGCAATAGTAATATCTTCTTTTTCCATGGCGGTCAACTGCGCGAGTGGTACGGATTTTTAATAGGCGCTGTTTTCTCGGGGGTTATTGGTGTGGGGTTTTATCCCATTTTCGGCAATCGCGTCTGGTGTCGTTTTGGCTGCCCAATGGCGGCAGTTTTAGGAATGCAGCAGCGGTTATTTTCCCGTTTCAGGATCACTACCAACGGCGGACAGTGTATTTCCTGCGGAAATTGCTCTACTTACTGCGAAATGGGAATAGACGTTAGGGCTTATGCTCAAAAAGGAGAAAACATTGTTCGTTCCAGCTGTGTAGGCTGCGGAATTTGCTCTGCAGTTTGTCCACGCGGAGTATTAAAGCTTGAAAACGGACCTCAGGATGGCCGCATTAATTCTGAAGAAGTTCTTCTAGGAAATGATGTAGACCTAATGGATTTGATTAACCAAAAAAGCAAATAATTTGCAGGCAAAACCTTTTATTTGCTGAAAAATTTAGCGTCTTCTTTTATATATAATACCGAAAATTGCCATTTTTGATGCCTCACCTGATTAAAGTTATTATTCCTGCCTACAACGAAGAAGCCTCTATAGGAAAAGTAGTCACCGAGGTGCCGGAATTTGTAAACGAGGTTATTGTAGTTAGCAATAACTCCACAGATAACACCAAAAAGAACGCAAAAGCCGCCGGGGCCACTGTAATTTCAGAAAAAAGGAAGGGTTACGGCCATGCCTGTCTGAAAGGTATGGAATATATTAAAAAACAGTCCTTCGACAGGCTCAGGAAACCCGATATTGTGGTTTTTCTGGATGGCGATTACAGCGACTACCCCTCAGAATTGACAAATATCGTACAACCGATTATAGAAGAAGATATAGATTTCGTTATTGGTGCCCGAGTCAAAAAGTGGCGTGAAAAAGGTGCGATGACTTTTCCGCAAATCTTCGGAAACTGGCTCGCTACCTCCCTAATGAAGCTTTTCTTCAATGCAAAATTCACAGATCTTGGGCCATTCCGGGCAATAAAATATGATAAGCTCCTGGCTCTGAACATGCAGGATAAAACCTATGGCTGGACCATAGAAATGCAGCTAAAGGTACTTCGCCAAAACCTTTCTTATACCGAAATTCCTGTACACTACAAAAACCGCATTGGCATTTCAAAAGTTTCAGGGACCGTGAAAGGTGCTATCTTTGCAGGAGTAAAAATTTTAAGTTGGATTTTTAAATATAGCTTCAAGTAATGGATTTGGCAATTATCATCCTTTATACACTGGCGCTGCTGCTCGTTTTCTTTTACAGCATTTCGCAGCTTCAGTTACTGCTGAACTACCTTAAAGCAAAAAAAACCGACGAAAATTCTGAAGTATTTGATTTTTCCAATACTGAGGAGATTCCGTTTGTGACCATTCAACTCCCCCTTTATAATGAAATGTACGTTGTAGAACGTCTTCTGAAGAATATAGCTGAAATTGAATATCCACGCGAAAAACTTGAAATCCAGGTTCTGGACGATTCTACCGACCAATCTTTGGCAAAAACTGCTGAAATTGTTCGAAAACTGCAAAAATCCGGACTCGACATTAAGCACATTACCCGTACAAACCGTACCGGATTTAAAGCCGGAGCTTTAAAAGAGGGACTGGAAATCGCAAAAGGAGAATTTATCGCCATTTTTGATTCCGATTTTATGCCGAAGAAAGACTGGCTTTTAAAAACTGTTCCGCACTTTACAGATCCCGAAATTGGAGTGGTCCAAACCCGCTGGGGTCATTTGAATCGTGACTATTCCATACTTACTAAAATTCAGGCATTTGCGCTCGATTTTCATTTTATTCTGGAACAAACCGGCCGAAACTTTGGGAAACACTTTATTAATTTCAATGGAACTGCGGGGATCTGGAGAAAGAGCTGCATCCTGGAAGCCGGAAACTGGAGCGGTGACACGCTTACCGAAGACCTGGATTTAAGTTACAGAGCGCAACTTAAGAACTGGAAATTCAAATACCTTGAAGAAGTTGAAACCCCTGCCGAACTCCCCGTGGTAATGAGTGCAGCAAAATCCCAGCAATTCCGTTGGAATAAAGGTGCCGCAGAGAATTTCAGAAAAAACTACTGGAAAATTTTCAAAAGCAAAACGGTTTCGGGAAGAACTAAATTCCACGCATTTTTCCATTTATTGAATTCCAGTATGTTCCTGATCGTTCTTTTTTTGGCCGTATTAAGTGTTCCTGTCCTTTTTATTAAAAATAGCAATCCGCAGTTTAGCTGGTTTTTTAACGTTATCGCTTTCTTTGCGGTTAGCACTGTTATTTTCTTCTTTTGTTATTACGTGGCCTATTCAAAAATCCACGGAAGAGGAATTAAAAACTTTTTCAAATTTACAGGCATGTTTTTAACCTTCTTTTCTGTTGCTATGGGATTCTCTTTGCACAACTCAATTGCCGTTTTGGAAGGTCATTTTGGGAAAAAATCAGCTTTTATAAGAACTCCAAAGTTTAACCTCGATTCGCTTAAGTCTACAATCCAGAGCAATAAATACATCAGGAAAAAATTTTCAGCAAATTTAATTATCGAGTTCCTGCTGTTTCTCTATTTTGGTTTTGCTATTTACAGTGCTTTTGCACTCAATGATTTCGGACTACTTATTTTTCACTTAATGCTCTTCGCAGGCTTTGGGTTTGTGATTTTTAAATCGATACAAATTCCATAGACCTCACAGGTTTTGGAAACCTGTGAGGTCTGGAAAAAAACCAGATGGACCTGCAATCTCTAAAATACCATAAGTTTTCACTCCTGCTCCTTCTTACAGGAATAGTTTTTTACTTTTCATTTGCTTACGACCTCGCCCGCACAGATTTTATAAAGCTCATCAGCCTTTATTTCGGACTCTTTTTTATCAGCTTTAAACTGATCCAGTTGGAAAAGCAGAATTTTTTGTTCCTGGCCATCACCGCTGTAATCTTTAGGCTCATATTTTTAACCGCTCTCCCTAATTTATCCCAGGATTATTACCGATTTATCTGGGACGGCACCTTAGTTGCTGAAGGTATTAATCCTTATTTGCAAACTCCTGAAGGTTTTGAAAATATTTTTCCCGGCGGAATTGAATTTAAGCAAAATCTTATAAACGGGATGGGCAGCCTTAGCTCAGGGAATTACACCAGTTATCCACCAGCCAATCAACTCATTTTTGCCGTCGCATCTTTGCTCTCCGGAAAGAGTATCTTAGGCTCTGTAGTCCTAATGCGCAGCTTTATAATCGCCGCCGATCTGGGCACGCTTTACTTCGGAAGAAAACTTTTGCTAAGTCTGAATTTGCCGGTCCACAGGATTTTCTGGTATCTTTTGAATCCGTTTATTATTATAGAACTTACCGGAAATTTACATTTTGAAGGCGTAATGCTGTTCTTTCTAATCTGGTCACTTTATCTCCTGCATCTTAGAAAATGGATTCCCGGTGCTATTTTACTCGGAGTTTCTATTTCAATTAAGCTTTTGCCCCTGCTCTTTCTTCCGCTATTTCTGCAATACTTCAAAAAACTGAAACAAGAAATTGAGAAAATAAATAGCTCTTTTTTGGACAAGATCGACCTTAAAAAACTTAGCGGATTTTACCTAATTTCCATAGCCACAGCAGCGGTTACTTTTCTTCCTTTTTTTTCTTCAGAATTTTTTCAGAATTTTTTCCAGAGCATAGGGCTTTGGTTCCAAAAATTTGAATTTAACGCGAGTGTTTTCTATGTGCTTCGGTGGATTGGAATCAAACTCGCCGGCTTTAATGTTATTCGTTATGCCGGAATAATTCTTCCGGTAATTACCACTGCAATTTTAATACGTTTCGCCCTTTTCCGAAGAAATGAGAATTTCAAAATGCTGATAACAACTATGATGTTTGGAGTTTCTGCTTATTTTTTTCTAAGTACAACCATTCATCCCTGGTATCTTGCCACGCCACTGCTGCTATCTGTTTTTGGCAATTATCGGTATATATTGGCCTGGACGCTTGTTGTGGTGTTAAGTTATTCAGCATATAGCAATCCGGGATTTCAGGAAAATCTGTGGCTGGTAGGGCTTGAATATCTGGTGGTTTTTTCTGTTCTTATTTGGGAGGTTTTTCAGAGAAAAAAATCTACGGCTTAACCTCAACTTCAGTATTCCGGGAAAGGTAGATATCCCGCATATAAATCAAGCCTCCAAAAAAATGTGCAGAAATTAGTACAGGATCATACCGGAATATTCCATAGGCAAGGAGAAGAGAAGAACCTATTAAGCTCAACACCCAAAATCCCTGCGGCAGGGAAGATACCTGGTTTCTCTCGGCATAGTACCACTGGTAAAAAAAGCGGGCGGTATATACGAGCTGTCCAATTATTCCCAGTGCGATTAGCCAGGGTGCGAGACGTTCGCCTTTTATGAGATCTTCCCAGTTCAACCTTCCAAAAAATATGATGTAAGCTAAAATAAGGATAGGGAAGATGACTACAAAGGCCTTAAAAAATATACTCCTGTTCTTCCATTCTCCCTGGATCTGTAAATTTCTCCAATAAACACCGTAAATAAGAAACTGGCCCAGCATAATGGCCAAATCTTCACGTAAATAGCCGTATGCAAAAAGCAAAACAGAAGCCAAAAGGCTAAGCTTCCAGAAAAGAACAGGTGTTTCTACTTTCTTAGACTTTTCAGACAGGAACCATTGCGTGATCAACCTGGCAGAAAATAACATCTGAGCCAGAAAACCAATTGAAAAAATAATCCAGTTACTCATGTTTTTATATAAATACCTGTATTTTACACGGCAGTAGTGCAGCCAATATTAGGTAAAAAGATAAACTGAACCCGCTTGTTTTTTGATAAATCTCTGTTAATAGAGAGAGTATTGTGTAGGCTGCAGGTCTAAGGAATTTGATTTTTCTCAATCCTCTTCAGGATTTTCTTCAGGCATTTTACGACCATGCTTTTTGAACTTTTAGCAAAAGAGAAGTCTTTACTGTCATCCCGGGCAGAGAGATATCCGGAAACCTTCTGAAAGTAAATACTTTGAGCGGACTTTAAATCAAATATTTCCAAAGAAACACTCACCAGGTTCTCTTCGGAATTTTGAATATTGCCCACCTCTATATCTTCTATATCATCACTTAAAATTCCTGTCCTGACGTTAATCAGATAGTCGTATCCAGATATTCCTGTCTTTAAGCTTTCAAGAAATGCTGCATCGGGATTCTCCGGAATGGTAAAAGGAATAAAAACTCCTCCCGCATTTCTAACCAAAGTGATATCCTTCTGAAGATATTGCGAGATTTCTTCAGTAACCATTTCTTCAAGTTTTTGCCTGATGCTTTCCGGAGCCTTTATGTTATTCAACAGGTATTTGCCTTCTTCAAATTTTATAGCAGCCCGTGTGAAACGTGGGTCAAAAGTATAGGAAGGAACATGGCATGAGGTGAGAGCAAGTAAGGCTGTTATGCAGCCATACCACAACAATTTCTTCATCTAAACAAAAATATGAAAAGGTCTAAAAGGTATTTTCACCTGGCCGAAATCTTATCAGCAGGACGATATTTTACCTTTTAGACCCCTGGTTTTATTTTAAAAGCAAATTTACATATCCAGCAGATACGCAAAAATCAGTGGCGCCACAATGGTTGCATCACTTTCAATAATATGTTTTGGGGTATTAATGTCCAGTTTACCCCAGGTAATTTTCTCGTTAGGCACCGCACCGGAATACGATCCATAACTGGTAGTAGAATCTGAGATCTGGCAGAAATAGCTCCAGAACGGCGTATCTGTTCTTTCCATGTCCTGGTAAAGCATTGGCACCACACAAATTGGGAAATCTCCCGCAATACCGCCACCAATCTGGAAAAATCCGATTCCGTCTTTGGAATTATCGGTATACCAGTCTGCAAGGAATGTCATATACTCAATGCCCGATTTCATGGTGGACGGCTTTAATTCTCCTTTTAAGCAATAGGAAGCGAAGATATTGCCTAGCGTACTATCTTCCCAACCGGGAACAACCATTGGCAGGTTTTTCTCTGCAGCTGCATATATCCAGGAATCCTTCAGGTCTATTTCGTAATACTCTTCCAAAACTCCGGAAAGTACGAGTTTATACACAAATTCATGCGGAAAATAACGTTCTCCCTTTTCTTCTGCATCTTTCCATATTTTTACAATATGCTGCTGAATTCTTCTAAAAGCTTCCTCTTCAGGAATACAAGTATCGGTTACCCGATTTAAACCTTTTTCCAACAACTCCCACTCCTCTTTTGGCGTGAGATCCCTGTAATTAGGCACTCTTTTGTAATGTGAATGTGCCACAAGGTTCATCACATCTTCTTCCAGGTTGGCTCCCGTACAGGACACGATTTGCACCTTGTCCTGACGGATCATTTCAGCAAAAATCTTACCCAGCTCTGCCGTACTCATTGCTCCTGCCAATGAAATCAGCATTTTGGAGCCGCTTTCAAGCTGCTTTTCGTAATCTTTGGCAGCATCTACAAGCGCTGCAGAATTAAAGTGTAAATAATATTTTTCTATAAATTGGGAGATTGCTCCTTTACTCATCTTCGTCTTCTTCGTTAAAATTTGCATATTTAAATTTGTAGCTCAACATTTTATAGTAAAGTTTGGCCGCAAGGAAATCTGAAGATTTATCACTTTTATTCGGGTTTAGCTCTACAATATCAAAGCCTACAACATTTTTCTTTTTGAACATGGTTTTCAGGAATTCCAGCGTTTCATACCAAAACAATCCTCCCGGCTCGGGAGTTCCCGTAGAAGGGAGAATAGATGGATCGAAAGCATCCAAATCTATTGTGATAAAAACGTTTGGCGTCATTTGTCCAATAGCATCCTCCTGCCAGTCTTCATATAAATCATGAGCAAAATAAACCTGATTCTCATCCATGTGGTCAGTTTCAGAAATATCCATAGAACGGATTCCTATCTGCACAAGGTTTGTATTTTTACTGGCCTCGTGAACAGCACAGGCATGGTTGCATTTAGACCCTTCGTACTCCGGTCGCAGATCTGCATGAGCATCAAACTGCACAACGGTTAACTCTTCAAAAGATTCACTAAAAGCACGAATAGACCCTATAGAAATGGAATGCTCCCCTCCAAAAAGAGTGACAAATTTGTCCTGTTTAATGTAATTTTTAGTGGTTTTGTAAACCGCCTCAACCATTTTCTCGGGAGAAGAATCTTCTGTCACCGGTGGAGCAAGGTAAACTCCTTTCTTGTACACCTCACTTCGGGTTTCAATATCATAAAGCTCCATGTTTTCTGAAGCTTCCAAAAATGCATCAGGACCTTTATCTGCTCCTTTTTGCCAGGTACTGGTCCCATCATAAGGAACAGGAATTAATACCACTTTTGCGTCGTCTATACGAGCATATTTATCTGGTATGCCTGCGTAATTCTTTTTGCTCATCGTTAATTGTTGATTGTTTTAAACTGAAATTTTATGAGAACTAAGTTATAAATTTTAAATTCAATTGCCTGACGCATAACCCAATATATTCAGCATATCTTCTACATTTTGTTGTTTGCTGAAAACTTCGGTGGTAAGTGCGCCATTTTCATCTCTATCTATAAGGATATGTTTTGGCTGCGGAATAAGACAGTGTTGCAAGCCTCCAAAGCCGCCGATAGTTTCCTGATAAGCGCCTGTGTTAAAAAATCCGATGTAAAGCGGTTTGTCCCTCCTGAACTTCGGAAGGTAAATCGCGTTGGTATTCTGTTCTGAATTGTAATAATCGTCACTGTCGCAGGTTAATCCGCCAAGAAGAACGCGTTCGTATTCTTCGTTCCAGCGATTAACGGCAAGCATCACAAATTTCTTACTAATAGCCCAGGTATCCGGAAGTGTGGTGATAAATGAAGAATTTATCATATTCCATTTTTCACGGTCATTCTGTTGTTTCTGGTATAAAATTTCATAAATCGCACCTCCACTTTCGCCTACAGTAAAACTTCCGAATTCTGTAAAAATATGCGGCACATCCACATCTGCCTCTTCACAGGCAAGTTTTATCTGGTTGATAATTTCATCTACCATATAGGCGTAATCATAATCAAATGCCAGAGAGTTTTTTATAGGAAATCCGCCCCCAATATTGAGGCTGTCCAGACTTGGGCATACCTTTTTAAGGCTGGTATAAACTTTTAAACATTTATTAAGTTCATTCCAGTAATATGCCGTATCCCGAATCCCGGTGTTTATGAAAAAGTGAAGCATTTTAAGGTTCACTTCGTCGTTGTCCTTAATTTTCTGATTATAAAACGGAACAATATTTTTATATCCAATCCCAAGACGGGAGGTATAAAATTCAAATTTAGGCTCTTCTTCTGAAGCGATTCTTATTCCCACTTCAAAATCACCATTTATATTTTCTGACAGAAGATCTATTTCTTCATAATTGTCAATTATCGGGATGCAGTTCTTATGGCCGCCATTAATTAATTCCGAAATATTTGAAATGTACTGATCTCTCTTAAATCCATTACAGATCACGTAAGTGTCATCGGTGATTTTTCCGGAAGCCTTCAGATTCTCCACTATATTAATATCAAAGGCCGAAGAGGTCTCGATGTGGATATCATTCTTAAGCGCTTCATTTAAAACATGCTCAAAATGGGAGCTTTTAGTACAATAGCAATAATTGTATTTTCCTTTATAGTCGTGTTTTTCTATCGCTCCTTTAAACCAGCCTTTCGCACGACTTATATTTTCAGAAATCTTGGGTAAATAAGTGAACTTTAAAGGAGCACCATACTTTTCTACAAGTTCCATCAGGTTAATATCGTGAAAATGAAGGCTATTTTCTTCTAATTTGAATTCCTCTTGCGGGAAATAATAGGTTTGGTCTATGAGATCGCTATATTTAGTATTCAATGGTTTGATTTAATTTTAAAAAAAGAGAAATTAGGTATTAATTTATACTATCAGGAAATTTGATTTATAAATTATTGTTAAGAAAAACTGAGGGAACAGCAGTCATAGCTTTCCGCTCTGCGGGAAACCGGCTGCAATACGTGGAATGTATTTTTTCGGGATGAAAAAAAATCTTATTCAACCCTTTAAAATATTGGTCATCAGTAGTTTTAGCTTTTTTGTTGAAATAAAACTGATGCAAATGTATAAAAAGTAATTTATTATAAGAGAGAAATTTTTACCGCTAATCATTATAATAATTTTCCGTAGCAATATCCAGAGCCATGACTGAAAAATGGCAATTATCGGCTTGTTATGTTTTGAGGATATAAACAATCCTGAAGAACTGGAAAATTATTCTAAATTCTGAATTTTAAAATTTGAATGACACCTTAAAAACGGCAATTATCGGTTGGATTACCATTTTAAACCTAAAAATTAGATGCTTCTAATCAATATTAGAGAGAAACGCAATCTTAACCTTCCAACCGGAACTTCTCATGAGTGAAAACTTAAGATTTAGAGGGTCAACACTTTTTTGATTTTAAACAATTTAGAATTTAAAATTCAAAATTTATAATGATACAGCAAAAATGCCAATTTTCGTCCTACAGAAGTTCCTTTAAAGGTTTTTCAGGTTGATTAATTCCTGCTGTGTAAGGGAACGATAGTGTCCTCTTGGCAGATCCTTTTTTGTAAGTCCGCCGTATACCACCCTGTCCATTTTCACAATTTCGTAGCCAAGGGTTTTAAATAACTTCTGAACAATATGTGGCTTTATACTTTTAATTTCGAGGCCAACTTCATTCTTGGGCCTGTCGGTGACATAACTCACATCCTGCACAGTAAGTCTGGTCTTATCTACAAAAACACCTTCTCTTATTTTCTCCAGGTCTTCCTGGCTAAGAACTTTATTTAGTTCTAAATGATATATCTGCCTGATTCCGTTCTTTGGTTTTGCAAGGCTTTTAGCCAATGTGCCGTCGTTGGTGAATAACAAAAGTCCCATGGCCTGCGTATCCAGTTTTCCTACAGGATCCAGTTTGGATTTAGAAGCTTTACCCATAATATCCATTACGGTACGGCCTCCCTTTACCACGCTTCCGGTAGTAAAAAAGCCTTTTGGTTTATTCAGTAGAAAGTATTCAGGTTTTTCAGGGTTTAAACTGCGGCCGTCAAACTTCACATCATCATTCAGCTGAACCTTATAACCCATTTCTGTTACGGTTTTACCATTTACCGTCACATTTCCGGAAGAAATATAAATATCAGCATCACGTCTTGAGCAGACTCCAGCATTAGCGATGTATTTATTCAGACGGATTCCATCAGAAGCTGAAGAAGATTTTGACTTTTCTTTCGCGTCTGCACTTTTTTTAACGGGAGCATTTCCCCTGGAATATGATTTCTTACGTTCGCCACCACCTTGTCTTCCACTGATTTTTCCTCCTGAAGATTTGTCGTTCCTGCTCATACTGATATTTTTTGCAAAGATACTGGTTAGATTGTGAGTTAACTAAGTTATTCCTAAAAGTTTTTAATGTAAAGTTTTCTGAATCTCTTCCGAAGAAATTTTTAAAAGACCCTGTTAAGAACCTCATCCATATCTATTAGAAGAATACTGAAAACACCGACCACAATTATGAGTTTAAGAATATTATGCAGTAGCAGATATTGCCATTTCGCTTTGCTGAAGTAGAGAATCAACAAAAACAGGGTTAAAAAAAAGAAAGAGACATAGAAATAATAATCCATATAGCCCGTTTCGAACGTGGTGGTTAAAAGCAGAATGGGAATAAGGGCGAGAAAAGTAAGGATTGCCAGGAAAAATTTGCTCCATTTTTCACCATACACCAGAGGAATAGTACGATAATTCTGAGCCATATCACCCGGCATATTTTCCAGGTCTTTAACCAATTCCCGCATTACAATCATTAAATAAAGAAAAGTAGCGTGAATAAAAATGACAGTTTCAAAATTTTTGTAATAGATGAAAATGGCGAAAAATGGAGTAATAGAAAGAATGGAAGCTACCAGGTTTCCCACAAATAGAATCTTCTTGAGACGGTGGGAATAGAACCAAATCACGAAAATATAAAGTGAGAAGAAAACCACTGCCCGGAAAGAGACATAACTGGCAAAAAAAATTGCCGCAAAATTAAGAATAAAATAAACCGAAAGCTTTGTACGCTGACTCACAACGCGATCTAACATTGTCTTTTTTGGCCGGTTTATAAGATCCTTTTCACTGTCATAAAAATTATTAATGATATAACCTGAAGCAATAACGGTTGCTGTCGAAAGGATCAAAAAGAACAAGTTATCATCAAAAAGTATATCCCGCAAAGGAAGCTCTGGTGCAAGAATAAATGCTGAAGTAAGATACTGAGCAATTATAACAATTAGGATGTTATAACCGCGTACTACCGAGAACAAACTTAGTAGCTTCAATAAAAAGCGTTTGTTCATTAAGGCCGCCATGTAACTGAAGTTTTAGAAGTTATAAACCACTTCTAAATTATAACCTTTTAAAGCCTTTTTAGCTTTTTCTATGTCTTCTGTAAAACCGAGAATATAACCGCCGCCCCCAGAACCACAAAGTTTGAGATAATAATCGTTAGTATCAATTCCGCGTTTCCAGATTTTGTGAAACTTAGCCGGAATCATTGGCTTGAAGTTATCCAGAACAACGTTAGAAAGACTTTTAACATTCGTGAAAAGTGATTTCACATCGCCCTTTAAGAAATCTTCTACACAAGCATCTGTATGCTTTACAAACTGATTTTTTAGCATTTTCCTGAAAGGCTCCTGCTTCATGTTTTCCATAAAAATACTCACCATAGGTCCGGTCTCACCTGTAATACCACTATCCAATAAGAAAACGGCACCTGTTCCTTTTTCGGTTTGAGAAGGAATTCCTGCCGGCTCGATGTTATCCTTTGAATTAATTAGAATAGGAATACTCAAGTAAGAATTTAAAGGATCCAGTCCTGAAGATTTTCCGTGAAAAAAGGATTCCATTTCGCCAAAAATCTTCTTTAGTTTTAAAAGCTTATCGCGGGTTAAATTTTCAAGAACGGTAATTTTATCTGTCGCATACTTATCATAGATCGCGGCAACAAGGGCGCCGCTACTACCAACTCCGTAACCCTGCGGAATACTGGAATCAAAGTACATTCCTTTTTCTATATCTGCATTTAGACTATCTAGATCAAAATGAACAAGTTCAGGAAGCTTCTCCTCCAGCGTTTTTAAATAGCCGGCAAAATTCTTTAAATTGTTGTTAGATTTCTTAGCTGCTTCAGAAGGATCTTCAGAAACTTTTAAGGCCCCATTATAAAAATTATAGGGAATAGACAAACCCTTGGAATCTTTGATGATCCCGTACTCCCCAAAGAGTAAAATTTTCGAATAAAATAAAGGTCCTTTCATTTAAGTTGTGTATTTGATTCTTCCCCGTAATAAAGCATTCCATAAGCCGAAAGGTCTTCATCAAGAGCCTCCCAATGTACCCCGTAACCTGCGGGGGATATCGAGAAATCTAATCGTTCGGCCTCCGTAGCATTATCAAGTTTGGGATACCAGCTAAGCGGAGTGCCAATTTCTCTACCGTCTTCCAAAACAAAGAAAACTTTTTCTTCCCTAAAGAAAACTTTATTGATTTTTATATTTGAATCTAAAACTTTATTCATTGCTCATAAAATTCATCCCATTTCTTTAAAAAGAAAAACCTTTGTTCATTTACAATCTGCAATATAATTCTTACGTCCTTCTTTTTCAGATTAAAAGCATTAATTAAAGTTAATGATTCTAATTCAATTTTCACCTCTCCTCCTTTACCTTCAACATGCACATGTTTTGGCAAATGCTCATTAGAGTAAAAGAAAAACCTGAATCCGTTTTGTCTTAGAACTGTAGGCATCACTTCAGCTTCAAAGCTCCGTCCCCTACCGAATCGCAAATATAGTGCCCATTTTCACAATACGCAACCAACTCATTCTTAATGAATTCTAAAACTTTTACTTTATCTTTTTCAGGATAGAGCACATGTACGTTTGCACCGGCATCCAGCGTAAAACAAACGGGCAATTCTGTCCTTTTTCTGAAGCTCCAAATCTTGTTGATAATCTCCAGCGTATTTGGTTTCATAAGGATAAAATAAGGGCGGCTACTCATCATCATAGAATGTAACGTAAGTGCTTCGTTTTCCACAATTTCAATAAACTTTTCAAGATCACCTTCAGCAAAAACCGGCTTCAGTTTGGCAAGGTTCTCATGAGCCTGCGCAAATCTGGCTTCAGCAAAAGGATGATTGTGCATTAGATTATGCCCTACACTACTACTCACTTCCTTTGTACCCTTATCAACCAACAGAATGGTGTCCTGATAATTTTTAAAGTTTTCGTGAACCTCATCAGGATATTTTATTCCGAACAAATCACTGCTCCCCCGGGTTTCCTGATGCTTACCCCAAACCACCAAATCGCCCTCAATACTCCTGCAGGCACTCCCCGATCCCAACCTTGCCAAAAATGAAGCCTTTTTTCTGAAAAAGCCTTCTCTCATTTCCGGATTGAGTTTTTTCTCGAGGCTCATAACGCAAAGCGCCAGCGCGCTCATTCCGCTGGCCGAAGAAGCGATGCCACTACTGTGAGGAAAGGTATTTTCTGAATGAATTTCGAATTTGTACTCTTTCAAAAAAGGAACGTATTGCACTATCCTTTCAAAGAAAGTCTTTATTTTCGGTTTAAAATCTTCCTTTTTATTTCCTTCAAAATAAATCTCAAAATCAAAGTCGGACTGATTTTCTTTTTTAGAAAAATCAAGCCTGGTAATTGTCCTGCAATTCTTCAGCGTAAAACTTACCGATGGATTTGCGGGAATTTGATGCTCCTTTTTACCCCAGTACTTCACCAATGCAATGTTACTTGGAGCTTCCCACGAAACGCTTCCATGCTCCATGCTTTCTGAATATCTTTTCGGAATAAAATCCTTTTCCGTCATCTTGAAAATTTTAACAAATATAATGTTTTATGTTAGCCAGGGATGAAGAAGAAAATCAAATAAATTTCTATTTTAGTAGGCAAACCAATCCAAATGAGCCGCAATTTAATTATACGAAGTTCTATATCCGTAGGTATTTGCCTGCTTTTCGGGTTTATAGCTTCGCTGGCGATGCAAACCGGTTATACAGATTGGTACCCGCAGCTGGACAAGCCACTTTTTAATTTGCCGGAATGGATTTTTGGCCCTGTCTGGTTACTTATGTACCCCATTATGGGCATTGCTGCAGGGATTGTATGGCATAAAGGCTTCTACCATAAATGGGTAAAAGTTGCACTTTATCATTTTGGATTTCAATTATTGCTGAATGCCTTCTGGTCGATTTTATTCTTCGGGCTGCACAGGCCTTTCTGGGCTTTGCTGGACATTATTGCACTTTTTATCCTTTTAATTATCACCATAAAGTGGTTTAAAATTATAAGCGATCGCGCAGCCTACCTACTGGTTCCATACGCGGTATGGGTCTTATTTACAGCAATAATAAATTTTGAAATCTGGCGTCTTAATTATCTTTAAGAAGTCATCGCTTTGGCAGCAAGATAACCGCCCGTCCACGCGTTCTGAAAATTAAACCCTCCTGTAACCGCATCAATATTTAAAACTTCGCCTGCAAAAAACAGGTTATTTTGAATCCTGCTCTCAAAAGTTTTAAAATTTACTTCTTTAAGGTCGATCCCGCCGGCAGTTACAAATTCCTCTTTAAAAGTACTTTTGCCATTTACCTGAAAAACAGCTGCGGTGAGCTGCTGCGCAAGTCGAAGGAGCTCATCTTTATTAAGATCTGCCCACGTGATATTACCTTCAATTTTAGATGCAGTTACCAGATTTTGCCACAATCGCTTTGGAAGTTCAAATTGTGCCTTTTTGAACACCTGTTGCTTAGCCAATTCGAATTTAAGGACCTTCAATTGCTCCAGAATTTCTTCGGAAGAAAATCCCGGTAACCAGTTTACCTCAACATTAAAATTGTAATCCAGGTCATGAAGCTCGCGTGCACCCCAGGCCGATAATCGTAAAATTGCGGGTCCGCTTAATCCCCAGTGGGTAATCAAAACCGGGCCTTCATCCTGAAGTTTTTCTCCCTGCACTTTAACTTCGGCATGAGTGGAGATGCCAGGAAGATCCGCAATTCGATTGTCTTTTATATTGAAGGTGAAAAGCGACGGAACCGCCGCGGAAATACTATGGCCAAGTTTTTCCAGAAGTTTCCAGATTTTAGGATTACTCCCTGTGGCAATTAAAATTTTAGAGGCCGATAATGTGCTTTTTTGGGTGCCGACCTCCCAGTGCGAATCTTTCCAGTGCAGCGTTTTTACAGCTTCACTTTTACGAACCTGAATCTTGAGCCCCTCCGCTTCTGATAAAAAACAGTTGATAATCGTTTCTGAAGTATCTGAAACCGGAAACATCCTCCCGTCTTCCTCTATTTTAAGCTCAATATTTCGTTCTTCGAACCAGGCGATGGTATCCCCGGTCATAAACTGATGAAAAGGACCCCGCAGTTCCTTTTCTCCCCGCGGATAATTTTTTACCAGCTCCTTCGGAAGAAATTCGGCGTGGGTAACATTGCAACGGCCACCGCCGGAAATCCGTACTTTAGAAAGTACTTCTTTCCCACGTTCCAAAATGGCAATTTTCGCCCCGGGATCCATCTCTGCAGCATTTATAGCCGCAAAAAAACCCGCGGCCCCTCCTCCAATTATTAAAATATCATACTGCATTATCAGTTATCAGTTATCAGTTATCAGTTATCAGTTATCAGTTATCAGTTATCAGTTATCAGTTATCAGTTATCAGTTATCAGTTATCAGTTATCAGTTATCAGAATTTCGGGTGCTCGCGATA
Organism: Autumnicola lenta; assembly: GCF_031846515.1. NCBI lineage: Bacteria > Pseudomonadati > Bacteroidota > Flavobacteriia > Flavobacteriales > Flavobacteriaceae > Autumnicola > Autumnicola lenta. The sequence goes on along the minus strand of NZ_JAVRHO010000010.1, from coordinate 9,355 downwards.
GGTTCACAAATCATAATCAAAAAAGTTGTCCACATTCTCCCGAAATCTTTCCTCTTTTCTCTTTCATTTTCAAACTATTCACTCTCCACTCTCCACTCTCCACTCTCCACTTCAAACTAAAGCCTATCAGGATAATCAGAAATAATTCCGCTTACGCCAAATTCCTTCATTCTCGCAATAGCATCGGGTTCGTTTACCGTCCAGACAATCACTTTAAAACCCGCCTCTTTGGTTTGCTGCACATTATCTTTCGTCACAATTCCTATAGAAGGATGTATTGCGACTGCCTCCAGGTCTTTTCCCCTTTTTATAGCTTCAGAAACACTCGCTTTACTTAAAACCCCAATCGGAATTTTTTTGCTGAATTTCCTGGCTTTAAAAAGCTCATTTACCTGGAAACTGGATACTATAAAGTCCGAATACTTCCAGTTCCGGTTTTCAACATAATCCTGAACAACCTTACAGGTAGCTTTGGCCGTGTTTGAACCTTTCAATTCAATATTTATCGCACATTTACCTTCAATTAGATCCAGCACTTCAGTAAGCAACGGGATTTTGTAAGCTCCACCAACTTTCAACTCTTTCAGCATTTCCCAGTCTTTACTGGCAATTTCTCCACTGCCGTTGGTAGTGCGGTCCAGCGTGAAATCGTGAATTACCAGAATTTCTCCAGAAGCGCATTTATGCACATCAATTTCAATCATATCCACTCCAAAATCCAGCGCTACCCGGATACTTTCCAAAGTATTTTCGGCTAAATGGCCTTTTGCACCGCGATGCCCGATTTTTAACGTTGACTCCATACCGCAAAGGTATTCAATTAGCTTCTAAATCGTGTAAACTGAAGCTCCTGAATCCTGAACAAGGGTTTTAAAAAAGACTTAGTACCGCTTAACATTTTTTTTGGTGCAACACTTCTTAATTTTAGAATCCGGTCTTGGTAAGAGTTTAAGGGGAGGTCGAAAATTGGCAAATATCAGGATGCACCTGAAGGAGGTGAACTATTAAGAAAACACAACATAAAAAACGGTTGTATCAAACACAGTCGAAATATTTTTGTCTGCCCCTTCGACAAGCTCAGGGAGACAAAAACTTATTTAGAGAAATAAAAAATAAAGATATGACACAATCAAAAAATTTCCCCGAACAGGATCAATCCCAGCCGGGCGAAGAACACAAAATGCATCCTGAACCTAAAATAATAAGGGATAATTATAAAGGAAGTGAAAAACTGAAAGGAAAAATTGCTTTTATTACCGGTGGTGACAGCGGAATTGGGCGTAGTGTTGCGGTCCATTTTGCCCGGGAAGGTGCCGATGTTGCAATTGTTTACCTCGCAGAAGATGAGGACGCACAAAAAACCAAAAAAATGGTGGAAGACGAGGGACAAAAATGTTTAATCATTGAAGGTGATCTAAAAGATGAAGCCTTCTGTAAAAAAGCACTGCAAAAGTGCATTTCAGAATTTAAAAAATTGGATATACTGGTAAACAATGCCGCAGTGCAATTCCCGAAGAGCAACATAGAAGATGTTTCTACAGCACAGATGAAGGAAACTTTTGAAACCAATATTTACCCCTACTTTTTTATTGCAAAAGAAGCGGTTAAACATCTTAAAGAGAACAGCTGTGTTATAAATACCACCTCTGTGACTTCTTACCGCGGCAGCAAACACCTGCTGGATTATTCCAGTACCAAGGGAGCAATTACTACTTTTACCAGATCGCTTTCAAAAATGCTTGTGGATAAAAAAATACGGGTGAATGCTGTTGCGCCGGGACCAATCTGGACTCCGCTAATTCCGTCAACCTTCGATGATGTGAAAGACTTCGGAAAAAAGGTGCCGATGGGCAGGGCCGGTCAACCTTCAGAAGTTGCGCCGGCTTATGTGTTTTTGGCTTCAGAAGACAGCAGCTATATGACGGGACAGGTGATTCACATTAATGGAGGTGAGCAAATTGGAGGATAATTTTTCTTTGTTGTACCTTGATAGAAATTTAAACGGATGGAAAAATGGTTTGGCAGCTCCTGGGAAGCACTGGTAGCAATTTGTTTAACGGGGATTGGCATTTATGTGGCTGTAATTTTATTTACTCGCATAGTCGGAAAACGAAGCTTTTCAAAAATGTCCAGTTTCGATTTTGCAATGACTGTAGCCGTGGGTTCCATTATAGCTTCGACGCTTTTAAGCCCCTCGGTTACCTTAATAGAGGGCATCGTAGGTATGGCTGCTATTTACGCTTTACAGATTAGCGTTGCCTATCTACGGAGGTTTAAAATTGTAAGCGACCATGTGGATAATTCGCCGTTGCTATTAATGGATGGACAGAAAATTCTTCAGGGAAATTTGAAAAAAGCCCGTGTTACCGAAGGGGATTTACGATCAAAACTGAGAGAAGCAAATGTGCTGAATTTATCACAGGTGCGGGCAGTAATTTTCGAAACTACCGGAGACATTTCGGTATTGCACAGCGAAGACGAAAATGAAGTTTTTGAAGATTGGCTTATTAAGGACGTAAAGCGAAAATAATTTGGAGTGGACAGATGTTTTGGGAATAGTAGCAGGGATTTGCACCACGGCTTCTGTGGTTCCGCAGATTCGCAAGGCCTGGAAGACGAAAGAAGTTGAAGATGTTTCTCCTGGAATGTTCGCCACGTTAATGCTTGGCGTTGGTCTATGGGTAATTTACGGAATCACTCAAAATGATTTGCCGATAATTGTAACTAACGGCGCCTCGCTTGCTTTGAATTCTTTTATGCTCTACCTGATGATTCGGTACAGGAAAAAGAAATAGATTTGAACTGAGACAAGAAGCAAGAGACAGGAAACATGAAAATTTTTAAAACGGATATCTTTAACTTCATTCCTTTACCGGCCTTGTAAAATATACCTGGCGTATTACGATACTGTCATTCTCGATCTCATCCACATCAACAACAAAAATCATAACATCTTCTTCCCTACTATCCTCATCCTTAAAAGCCTTTGCTACTTTAATGTAGGGCGTATTACTAAAAAAATTGACATCCAGTACTTTTTTATCATTTAGATAAGCACTGTCATTTCTCAAAATTATAGGTGGTTCACCTCCAAATTTTTTATAGGCTTTGTTACTTTGATTGAAATGAGTAAATTTAAATTTAGTGCCACCGTAAGTATCTTTTTCCATCTGCCTTATCAGATATGTTATGGACTTTTTCAAGTTTTCATGAGGTGCACCAGCCTGAACTCCTGCTGTAAATTCTGATTTTTTCCATAAAAACGGTGTCTTTTTCCTGAGATAATAATAACAATGGAAAAAAAATTATCAGAAGTGTTGAAAATGTTTTATTCATCACAGTTATGTGTTTCTGTAGAGTTGAGCATTACTTCAGATTCATAAAAGGTATAGATCATCCGCATTATCAAAATTAAAGCTGTTATGCACTTGAATAGAGATGCGAAACCACAGCTTCCACTCGCCGCCAAGTAACGGTAATCATCAAAATCTTAACGCCAAAGCTTTGCACGAGTTAATCTTCCATAAATAAGCATTAAGAAAATCTTAAAGAATTTCCCGATCTTCTGCCTAACATTTAAATTTAGCAAAAAGCATAAATAAAATGTTGACTAAAGAAAAGAAAACCGAAAAAATAACGTCTTTTTCTAATGAATCCGAAAAAAAATTAGAAAAGGATTTTCAGAATTTTATAGTTACAGAAGATCATCCCTGTGTGATGGCACAAACAGTTTTTAGTATGGATCATGTAGATTTCCATTCCTATAAACATTTTGGTTCAAAAACAGCAGCCTGGGAAATTCTAAATGATTTGAAGGACTATATCGCCAATTACGATTTTGAATCCAATGACTTTTTTACTTTTATTGCGGCTTTTGAAGACAACAGGTCCTTTACTGAAGAAGAGTTTGAAGATCTTCTCTGGAAACAACTCGATTCTCTTCATGAACTCGATGATGTGGAATGGGATAAAAATGTAAGCGATGATCCTCAAAACAGTAATTTCAGTTTTAGTATTGGCGGAAGAGCATTTTATATCGTTGGGCTGCATCCTAACAGTTCCAGGAAAGCAAGGCAAAGTCCATATCCCGCAATAGCTTTTAATCTACACTGGCAATTTGAGAAACTCCGCGAGATGGGAACGTACCACACTGTGCGAAACAAGATCAGGGAACGAGATACCGAGTTACAGGGAAGTATTAATCCAATGCTTCGGGATTTTGGGGAAAGGAGCGAAGCAAGACAATATAGTGGGAGAAAGGTTGGAGAAGAGTGGAAATGTCCTTTTCTTAACAGCAAAAAGCAATATGTACCAACGGGATAAATACAAGAAACATAGTAAGAAATATATTTATGACTTTATAAAGAGCCACCCTTTTGCAACTTTTGTTTTAAATGGAGAGCGGATACTCGCTACCCATATCCCCGTGCTTATGAAAGGGGATGAAGAAAATCTTACGCTTTTTGCACATATCGCTTATAATAATGAGCAGTACAAATATCTAAAGGACGGAATAGAAGCTCTATTAATATTTCAGGGAGCGCACGATTATGTTTCTTCTTCCTGGTATAAAGAAAAAGATATAAGCACCTGGGACTATTCTGCCGTACACGTTAATGTAAAACTAAAACTTCAGACGCGGGAAGAACTGGAACAATCTCTTGAAGAATTGGTAGCACATTTTGAACAGGACCAGAAAGATCCCATTTATTACAAAGATCTTCCGAAAGAGATGCTCCAGGATCATTTACCGCTAATCACGGGATTTTGGTGCGAGCCTGTAAAAATTGAAGCTATTGCAAAACTACACCAGGGTTTTGAACAGGACGACTTGAAATCAGTTTGCCGCCACCTGCAGGAAAAAAATAACCCTTTGAGCAATCAGCTAAAAGAGGATATTGAGAAAGAAAACAGGAGCAATCCATAAGAACAGAGACCATGGCGGAAAAAGGACTTTTAGAAAAATATCATGAAAAGCGGGATTTTGATATTTCTTCGGAACCCTTCGGAAGTGAAAGTTCTGAAGAAGGCGAAAAAAAGCCAATTTTCGTCATTCAGAAGCATGATGCTACAAATTTGCACTATGATTTCCGGTTGCTCGTGAGCGGAGTTCTGAAAAGCTGGGCTGTACCTAAAGGTCCGTCCACCAATCCTGATGATAAACGCCTTGCCATAAGAACTGAAGACCATCCTTTAGAATATGCCGATTTTGAAGGTGTTATTCCTGAAAATCAATACGGCGGTGGCACCGTAATGGTCTGGGACGCCGGAACCTACAAAAATGAGAAAAAAGATAAAGAAGGGAACTCCATTTCCATGGAAGAGCAGCTGAAGAAAGGCCGCTCTACATTTATACTTGAAGGGAAGAAACTTAGAGGAGCTTATTCCCTTATCCGCATCAAAAAAGGTAAAAATGAAAACTGGTTACTGAAGAAAGTTGATGACGATCAAGCCGATGCCCGTAGGAATTCTACCAGCACAGAGAACAATTCGGTTCTAACCGGGAGAAGCATGGACGACATCAGGACAGATTCTGAAAAAAATGGCTGAAGAAACGTACAAAGGGGAGCACGAGTTTAGTATTAGCAGCCGGGACAAAATATATTTCCCTGAAGCCGGATATACTAAAGGTGAACTTATAAATTATTATGAGAAAATTTCTGAAGTAATATTACCTCATCTGGAGGATCGTCCAGTCACGATGTTAAGGTTCCCCAATGGCATAGAAGATAAAAAGTTTTTTCAAAAAGATGCACCAGATTATTTTCCGGATTGGATAGAAACTATAGAAATTGAAAAGCAGGAAGGCGACACTACCAATTACGTGATCTGTAACAACACCGCAACCTTGGTTTATCTGGCAAACCAGGCTTGCATTACTCCGCACATCTGGCTGAGCAAAAAAGCTAAACCCGATTATCCCGACAGGATGATCTTTGATCTTGATCCCTCCCGGAACGACTTTTCAGAAGTAAAATCCGCAGCAAAACAGATCAGGAAATTTCTCCAGGAGCAATTAGACTTACCTGTCTTCTTGATGACCACCGGCTCCCGCGGATTGCATCTTGTTGTTCCGCTGAAGTCTGAAGAAAATTTTGAGGATGTAAGAAACTTTGCCCAGGAAATTGCGGAGTACCTGGAAAATGAATTTCCTGAAGATTATACTACTGCAACAAGAAAGAACAAACGTGATGACAAGTTGTTCCTGGATGTGGCACGAAATGGCATTGGGCAAACCACAGTTGCTCCCTATGCGGTGCGGCCATTACAAGGCGCTCCCATTGCGACTCCCATAGACTGGGACGAACTTAATTCTTTGGATTCTGCTCAAAAATATAATTTAAAGAATATCTTTAAAAGACTGGCCAGGAAAGAAGACCCATGGTCGAAAATTGCCAAAAAAGCAACTACACTTAAATCAGCAAAAGAAACCTTCAGCATCATGCTGAAAGAAAAAAATAAAAAAACCAATGACTAATATAATTGAGAAGCAAACCGGCGCAGCTTTCCGTATAAAAAAAGGACAGCGACTAAAAGTTACAGATCCCGAGGGCCAGCAGGTGAGCGATATGGTATTATTTAATGCCGAAGATAAGCGTGAAAAGATTTCCAGCGGAAAAACCCTAGATTTTGAAGAAAGTATCCTCATTTCCCGCGGAAATTTTCTTTGGAGTAACCGCAGCCGCAAAATGATGGAGATCCTGGAAGATACCAACGGCAGAAATGACTTTTTACTGGCTCCCTGCAGCCCTGAAACTTTTAAAATCATGTATAACAATCCAGAATATCATCCCAGCTGCTTCGAAAACCTCTACACCAACCTCAAGAAATTTGATATAGCGCCAGATGATATCCCTACTGCTTTTAATATTTTCATGAACGTGCAATTTGATGAAAAAGGTAAACTTAGTGTAGATCCTCCCTTGAGCAAAGCAGGGGATTTTGTATTATTTGAAGCGCAAATGGATCTTATTGTAGCTCTTACTGCCTGTTCTGCAGAAGACAGCAATAACGGAAGCTTTAAACCTATACATTACGAGGTGACCGATTAGTTTTTAGTGTAAAAGCCAATAATTGTCAATTTTCAATGTCCTCCTTAGAATGCTGCTTGGAAAATTTGCAGCTCTTAACTTTTCCTTGATTTCGCGGCTTTTTCGTCTGCAGTATTCTTCTTTCTGTATCTCATGTTTAACATTTCTATCGTGAGTGAGAAGAAAACTGCAAAGTAGATATATCCTTTAGGCACGTGATAATGCGCTCCTTCCACGATAAGCATTACGCCAATCAGGATTAAGAACGATAATGCGAGTATCTGGATTGTAGGATGATTATTCACAAATTCACCCACAGGTTTGGCAAATATCATCATAACAATTATGGCAATTACCACGGCAATTACCATCAGAATAATTTCCTCGGTAAGACCTACTGCGGTAAGAATGGAATCAAAAGAAAATACCAGATCCAGAAGTACAATTTGTACGATTGCTGAAGAAAAGGAAGACACTTTTTTAACCGTATGCTCTCCTTCCTCCTGACCTTCTACTTTATGATGAATCTCCAGTGTACTTTTCACCAACAGGAAGATCCCTCCGGCAATGAGAATGATATCCCTCCAGCTGAGGTCAAAGCCTCCCATACTCAGTACAGGCTCTGTTAATCCAATAATCCAGGTAATGCTTAACAAGAGAAGAATACGTGTGATAAGTGCGAGGGATAAACCTCCCAGCCTGGCCTTTTTCTGCTGGTCTTCGGGCAATCTTCCTGCCACCAGCGAAATAAAAATTATATTATCTATCCCAAGAACAATTTCCAGGAATGTAAGTGTTACCAACGCAATCCAGGTATCAGGCTGTAAAAAAATTTCCATAAATAAGTGAGCACCTAAAATTTTAAATAGAAACAAAATTGAGCAAAAGCAACTTATAAACAAACTCCTTTGGCTCAATTTTATATAGCTGCCTGCAAAAAATCTTAATGTTAATAAGAGATCCTATAGATAATCCCATTTTGGTCATCAGAAAATAAAACCGAACCATCGTGCAGCTCCACCAGCCCAACAGGACGGCCAAACCTGGAAGTACCATCTTCGCTTAAGAAGCCGGTAATAAAGTCTTCAGACTGTGACGGCTCTCCATTTTCAAAATCAACGGTCATTAATTTATATCCCGAAGCCGGTTTACGGTTCCATGAGCCGTGAAAAGTTACCAGAGCTTTGTTCCTGAATTCTGAAGGAAACATTTCTCCTCTGTAGAAAATCAAATCCATTGGTGCGCTGTGTGCCGTAAACAGCATTTGTGGAAATTTTGTTTTTTCGGCATATTCTTCCCATGACATATTGTTTGGTGGCTCATCTGCCTTATTGGCTTCACCATCAGCATAAACATATGGCCAACCATAATTCCCACCCTCTTCAATTTTATTTAATTCTTCTTTCTGATCATCATCGCCCAGCCAGTCTATCCCATGATCCATTCCGTAAAGCTCACCACTTTCAGGATGCCAGTCGAAGCCTATAGTATTCCGAAGTCCTTTTGCAAAAATCACCCTTTCACCGGTTTCAGAATCTACACGCAGCATTGTGGCGTTTTCTTCCCGGGTCTCCGGGCAGGCATTGCAGGTACTTCCAACAGAAACAAATAAATCTTCATTTGGTTTAAAGCGGATTGTACGGTTAGGGTGCTGCCCGCCATCAGGCAGGTTTTCCACAAACTTCTTGAGTTCTCCAATAGAACCATCATTATTTATTTCAGCTTTAAAAATATCATTTACAGTAATGAGGTAAAACATATTATCCTTTATTGCAATTCCATGCGCCCCTTCTTTAGTCACTACTATTTCCCGGGCATCTGCTTTACCATCTTTATTATTGTCCTTAAGCATTACCACATCACCTTCCCTTCGCGTAACGTAGACATTGCCAGCTTCACTAACCGCCATCATTCTGGGCTCACCTAAACTTTCTGCAAATTTCGTTACTTTAAAACCTTCGGGTTTGGAGAGAGAATTGACTTTAGATTCTGTAGCTTCTGTCTCTTCAGGTTTATATATATGCCCTACTTTTTCTTCTGAAATTACGCCTTCTTTTTCTTGTGCACAAAAAGAAGGTGTGCATATGATCGCAATCAATAAAAAGAGCTTTCTCATTAATTTTCTATTTGAAATTAAAGCATGAAGTTAAAGCTTCCTCCTCCTAAATAGCGTTAATGCATGGTTAAGGAGATTGTAAATTATGATAAATGGAAAAATTACTAAGTAGGTGTGAGAGTAAGACTTTAATTATAAATTTTCGGAAAATCTCAGTAAAGTTAAAATGGAATTCTTAGAAACATTTTTGGAAAATAAAAAAATCCCA